>JAKDKQ010000010.1 GCA_030453295.1 Janibacter sp. | reverse complement strand
TACGGTCAGCCGCAGCCCCCGCAGGGCTACGGTCAGGCTCCCTTCCAGGGGCAGCAGCCCGGGCAGTGGGGTCACCAGCCCACGCCGCAGGCCCCGCGGTCCAACACAGCGCTCAAGTGGGGCGCCTTCGGAGCGGCCGGTGTGCTCTCGCTCGGTCTCCTCGGCGGTGGCGCCGTGTTTGCCTACAGCAAGATCAACGGCGGCGGCCCGCAGCCCGAGGCGGCACTGCCCGGCAACTCGATCGCCTTCGCCAAGATCGACCTCGACCCCTCCGCGGACCAGAAGCTCGATGCTTTCAGGTTCATCCGCAAGTTCCCCGGGGCGCAGGACGCGGTCAACGGCATCGACGAAAACGGTGACCTGCGCAAGGAGATCTTCGAGTCGCTCCAGGATGATGGCGAGTTCCAGGGCGTCGACTATGCCCAGGACGTCGAGCCGTGGCTGGGCCAGCGCATCGGCATGGCCGTCGTGCCCAGCACGGACGGTGGCGAACCCGGGGTGGTCATGGCTCTGGCCAGCACCGACGAGGACGCTGCCACGCAGGGGCTGGCCAAGATGACGGGCGACGGCGGGTACTGCTCCGTCCAGCCGGACTTCGCGATCTGCGGTGACGAGCAGTCGATCGTCGACAAGGCCGTCAACGACACCAAGAGCGGGTCCCTCGAGGACAACGACACCTTCTCCCAGGACATGGACGACCTCGGCGAGGACGGCATCGCGTCGGCGTGGCTCGACGGCACGCAGCTGGGCGCCTTCGACAGCATGGTGGGCTCGGGCATGAGCACGGCCCAGGGTCAGGGGCGCTACGCGATGGCGCTGCGCTTCGATGGCCCCACGCTGGAGCTCGCGGGCGTGGCCAATGCCCTGCCGCAGGACGCCGTCCCCGCCGGGGACGGCACCGCCATCGGCGACCTGCCGACCTCCACCCTGGCGGCCTTCTCGATGACCGGCCTGGACGAGTCGCTGCGCACGGCCTGGCCCGAGATCGACAAGAGCGCCCGCGAGGCCCTCGGCGACGACTGGCAGGAGGGGCTGGACTCCTTCACCAGCGAGACCGGCCTGTCGGTCCCGGAGGACGTGGCCAAGGCCGTCGGCAGTGAGACGACCATCGCCCTGGGTCCCGACGCCAACGAGCCCAAGGTCGCCCTGGTCACCAACGGCGACCGCGGCGTGATCGACACGCTCGTCGGCACGATGGACTCCGGCTCCTCCTACTCCTCCGGCGGGCCGCAGCTGAGCGTCAAGGATGCAGGCGACAACCGCACCGTCGTCGCGACCAACGCCGGCTATGCCGACGAGATCAGCACTGGCTCCGGCCTCGGCGACACCGATGCCTTCAAGGACGCGGTGCCGGACGCCGACAACGCGGGCTCGGTCGCCTACGTCGACGTCAGCGCAATCGTCGAGACCTTCGGCTCCGAGATGGACGACGAGACCAAGGCCAACCTGGCGCCGCTGTCCGCGGTCGGGTTCTCGATGAGCGGTGAGGGCGACCACGCCGACTACCGGCTCCGCCTGACGACCAAGTGAGCTGCTGACAGCGCTCGACACGCTCCATCGCAGGGGGTTCGCCACGACGGCGGGCCCCCTGCGTCGTGGTCCCCGACTTCCGTCTGCCCCGGGCAGCGGGCAGTATGCAGGGGTGACTTCCATGGATCAGACCGACCCCACCCGTGACCGGCGAGCAGAGTTCTGGCGCGGCGTCGGCACGGTTGCGGGCCTGCACGGGGCCCTCGGGGACGCCGACGAGGCGGCCTTGTGGCCCGCCGGCACCTCCACCTACGTCATGGTGACCACCCCGCACTCCGGCGTGGTCGCCACCGATGGCCTGAGCGATGCGTCCGGCCCCGGGATCGAGCTGTACATCGAGGGCCGTGAGCTGGGTGCAGGGCCGACGGGCGAAGGGCGGTGGCTCGCCGCCGCACTCGAGGAGGCCGCTGGTGCGCTCGCCGGGGCCGGTGACAGCCTCGGACAGGCACTCACCGACCACGGTGTCCTCTCGCTCGAGCTCTCCGGTGAGCACGCGCCCGCCGACTGGCTGGCGGATGGCTGCCTCGGCGCACTCGTCGGCGTCGAGCTGCCCGGACGCGCGAGCGAGATCGACGTCGATGGTGGTCGAGTACGCGTGCTGACCCTGGTCCCACTGCGTCCGTCCGAGCTGGCGGTCGTGCGCTCCGAGGGCACCGCCGGTCGTCGGCGGATCGCCGAGGCGCTCGCCGGTCAGGGTTGGTACTCCTACGCCGACAGCACCCGCCCCGCCGTCGCCTGACGTCTGGGCACCACGCAGGGGGCCGGGAGAGACAGCGTCTCCCGGCCCCCTGCGTCATGCCCGTGCACTAGTCGTGCTTGAGCTCTTTGCCCTCCATCTTGGGCAGCTCGCCGGTGTTGCCGTGCTGCTCGCGGATGGCGGCGATCTCGGCGTCGTCTGCGGCGCCCAGCTCGAAGAGCCGTCCCGACTTGCGGTCGGCGAGGTAGTCCTTCATCTCCTTGCGGACCTCCGGGAGCAGGATGTAGAGGGCTGCCAGGTTGATGAAGCCGCAGATGAAGAGGAATGAGTCGGTGATCGTCAGGACCTGCCCGAAGGTCAGCACGGTGCCGATGACGGTGAAGGTGCAGAAGATCAGCCGGTAGATGTTGAGCGACAGCCGGGTGTGGCCGAAGAAGAACTCCCAGGCCTTCTCCCCGTAGTAGCTCCACGTGACGAGCGTGGAGAAGGCGAAGAGCGTCACCGCGACCGCGAGGATCACGGGGAACCACGGCAGGAAGGTGGCGAAGGCGTCAGAGGTGAGGCTGACACCGTCAGGGACGTCCCCACCGTCGATCACCTGGTTGATGCCGCCCTTGAAGGACGGGGCGTCGGCGATGATGATCGTCAGGGCGGTCATCGTGCAGATGATGACCGTGTCGATGAAGGGCTCCATGAGCGCGACGAAGCCCTCGGAGACCGGCCGGCGGGTCTTGACCGGGGAGTGCGCGATGGGGGCCGAGCCGAGGCCGGCCTCGTTGGAGAAGGCCGCGCGCTGGAACCCGACGATCAGGACGCCGACGAGACCACCGAGCCCGGCCTGCGGGCTGAAGGCACCCTGGAAGATGTCGGCGATGGCGCCGGGGACGTGGTCGAAGTTGCCCAGGATGACGAAGAGACAGGCGATGACGTAGGTGACGCCCATGAAGGGGACGAGCCGGCTCGTCACGCGGGCGATCGACTGGATCCCGCCGATGATGACTGCGCCCACGAGACCCGCCAGAACCAGACCGAAGATCAGCGAGGCGCCGTCGGAGCCGAGGAAGCCGTCGCTGCCACCCGTGACCTCCTGGGCCTGCACGAAGGTCTGGTTGGCCTGGAACATGTTGCCGCCGCCGACGCCGAAGCCGAAGATGGCGATGGCGAAGAGGCCGGTGAGGACCATCGCAGGGCCCTTGCCGAAGAGTCGGCCGAAGGCGACCGGCATGTACTTGAAGGGACCGCCGGAGAAGGTGCCGTCATCGTTCTGCTTGCGGTACTTCACACCCAGGGTGCACTCCGCGAACTTCGTCGCCATGCCGAGCAGCCCGCAGATGATCATCCAGAAGGTGGCGCCGGCGCCACCGAGCGCCATGGCGGCACCGACACCGGCGATGTTTCCGAGCCCGACTGTGCCGGACAGCGCGGAGGAGAGCGCCTGGAAGTGGGTGATCTCCCCGGGGTCGTCGGGACGGGAGAACTTCCCCCGGACGACCTCCGTCGAGAGCTTGAAGTAGCGGAACTGCGGGAAGCCCAGCGTCAGGGAGATGATCACGGCCGCGGCCACGAGCCAGAGCACCACGATCGGGATCTCGATGCCTCCGACCGGGAAGGCGTAGAAGACCCAGCCGGAGATCCATGCGGCGAAGGGCTCGAAGAAGGAGTCGATCGTGTCTTCGATGGCCGAGAGGGTTCCGCCGTCGGAGGACACCAGAGTGTGTGCTGTCATGGCATACGAGAAGACCAGTCCTGCCGGCCTGATGCGAGGATCGGGCGGTCCGATGCTGAATTCGTGATCACCCTGTGATCTGGATCACCCTCGGCGAGGGCGTTGTGCGCCCGTCACCGCCCAGCCGTCCCCGCGGATGCGCCAGGCCATGAAGAGACCGCGCACGGCCATGAAGACGGTGAAGGCGACCCACAGCGTGACGACGGCCGCCTCGGGCCCGTGGCCGCCGCCGACGGCGCGGGCCAGGAGCACGACGGGCACGTAGGCGAGCAGGACAACGGTCATCGACCCGGCCAGCCACCGACCGTCGCCGGCACCGATGAGCACACCGTCGATGACGAAGACGTACCCGGCGAGCGGCTGACCGAGAGCCACGACGATCAGACCCGCGGCGATGGCGCTGCGCACGGCAGGGTCCTCGGTGAAGAAGGCCGGCAGCACCCGGTGCAGCGCGAGGATCGCGACGCCGAGGACGACTCCGCCCCACACCCCCCACCTCACCATGAGCGCCGTGGCTGCGCGGGCCCCTCGCGCGTCACCGCCACCCAGCTGGGCGCCGGTGAGCGCCTGGCCGGCGATGGCCAGGGCGTCCAGGGCGAAGACGAGCAGCGACCAGATGGTCGTCGTCACCTGGTAGGAGGCGAGCGGTATGTCGCCGAAGGATGCTGCCGCCGCCACGGTGAGCAGGATGACCGCGCGCAGCGCCAGGGTGCGCACGAGCAGCGGCAGTCCGTCGAGTGCGGCTCCGACGACGCGACCGACGTGCGGGCGAAGGGAGGCGCCCACCGCGCGTCCACCGCGCAGGACGACGACCAGCAGCGCGAGCGCCATGCCCCACTGCGCGATGACCGTGCCCCACGCAGCACCGGCGATCCCCTGGTCGAGCCCCAGCACGAGGAGGACGGACAGCACGGCATTGGCGCCGAAGCCGACGGTGGCGACGACGAGGGGTGTCCGCGTGTCCTGCAGACCGCGCAGGATGCCGGTCGCCGAGAGCATGAGGAGCATCGCCGGCAGCCCGAGCGCGCTGATCCGCAGGTAGGTGACGGCCTGGTCGAGCGCGCCGGGGGAGGAGCTGAAGCCTGCGGCGAGCGGACGGGCCCCGGCCCCGACGGCGAGTGCGGCGAGCAGCCCGAGGCCTGCGGCCAGCCACACCCCTCCGATCCCGAGCTCGAGGGCCCCGCGCCGTGACCCGGCGCCGTACTGGCGCGCGACGACGCTCGTCGTGCCGTAGGCGAGGAAGACGAAGATCCCTGCCGCAGTGAGGAGGACGGAGCTCGCTGCGCCGAGCCCGGCGAGCGGCACGACGCCGAGACGGCCGACGACGGCTGCGTCGACCATGAGGAAGAGCGGCTCGGCGACGAGGGCCAGGAAGGCGGGGACGGCCAGCCCGAGGATCTCGCGCGGGCCGGCCTGGATCGTCACGGGCGACGGGTCGGGCGCGGGCATGTCCCGAACCCTACGGAGCCCACAAGTTACTGAACGGTATACAAACGAGTTACTCGTCGGTAGCCTCAGGTCACGTCTCCTCCCGCCACTGACCCAGGAGCCCCGCCGTGAACCCTGCCCGCCGCCGACACCGCCGTCGGTCCCTCCCCTTCGTCCTGCTCGTGCTGGCCCTCCTCCTCGGGATGACCGCGACGGGCGCAAGCGGCGGCTCGACGCCCTGGTACGAGCAGAGCGACCCGCAGCCCAAGGACTCCGAGCTCAACATCAGCGGGGCACCGCTCACCGGGACGACGCCGCAGGGGGAGGTCCGCGGGCTCATCGACGCGCACACGCACCTGATGTCCAACGAGGGCTTCGGCGGTGACATCGTCTGCGGCAAGACCTTCAGCGAGCTGGGCATCGAGGACGCCCTCACCGACTGCCATAGCCACGGCACCGACGGACGCACCGCGCTCATCGAGAACCTCACGCACAGCGAGGGCAAGGGGCCGCTCGACCCGCACTCCACCGAGCTCTACCCCTCCTTCGCCGACGGGCCGAAGTGGTCCTCGATGACCCACCAGCAGATGTACTACCGCTGGATCGAGCGGGCCTGGCGCGGTGGCCAGCGGATCATGGTCGCGGACACGGTCAACAACAGCGTCCTGTGCTCCTTGCCGACGCAGATCAACACCAGCTCGTGCAATGACATGGACGTCGTGCGGCGGCAGGTGCGCAAGACCAAGGAGCTGGAGGCCTTCATCGACGCCCGCCACGGTGGCCCGGGCAAGGGCTGGTTCCGCATCGCCTACTCGCCGCAGGAGGCCCGCCGCTACATCGAGCAGGGCAAGATGGCCGTCATCCTCGGCATGGAGGTCTCCGCTCCCTTCGGCTGTGGCATGACCCTCGGGATCGCGCACTGCACCAAGAAGCAGATCGACGCGGGCCTCGACGAGGTCAAGGAGCTGGGCATCCGCTCGATGTACCTGTGCCACAAGTTCGACAACGCGCTGTGCGGGGTCCGCTTCGACGCCGAGACGCAGGGGATCATCGTCAACGTCGGCAACTTCCTGTCCACCGGGCAGTTCTGGCAGGTGGAGCAGTGCACGACCGAGCTGCACGACAACACGGTCCTGGGCGGGGTCATCCCGCCCAAGGTCGCCGATCTCGTGCCCGGGCAGGTGCTACCGATCTACCCGGAGGGGCCGCACTGCAACACGCGCGGGCTGACCCCGCTCGGTGAGTACGCCTTGCGCGGCATGATGGATCGAGACCTGATGGTCGAGATCGATCATCAGGGGGTCAAGGCGGCCAAGCGCACGATGGAGATCCTCGAGTCCGAGGGCTACCCGGGCGTGATCTCCAGCCACTCGTGGATGGACAAGCACTTCACCGAGCGGGTCTACCGACTCGGGGGCTTCATCACCCAGTACGGCCACGACTCGCGCAGCTTCGTCAAGGAGGGCGCGGCCGAGCGCCCGATCCGCAAGAAGTACGACGTCGGTTATGGCTTCGGCATGGACATGAACGGTTTCGGCGGGACCCCGCCGCCGCGTGACGACGCCGCCACGACGCCGCTGCGCTACCCCTTCGCCCCGGTCATGGGCAAGGGCAGCGTCGACCGTCAGGTCACCGGCCAGCGCGTCTGGGACTACAACAGCGACGGCGTCGCTCACTACGGGATGATCCCGGACTGGGTGCAGGACATGCGCACGGTCGGCGGCACGCAGGGTGAGCAGGTCGTCTCGGATTTGCTGCGGGGGCCGGAGTCCTACCTGCGGACCTGGGCCTCCACGACGGGCTGGCAGGAGGGCGCCGACCTGACGAAGGGGGGCGTCGCCACCGCGAGCTCGACCGAGTTCACCCTCCTGGGCTCGCTTCGGGCCGGCAATGCGATCGATGACCGGTCCTCGACGAGGTGGGCGAGCGCCTGGGGTGACAACGCCTGGTGGCAGGTCGACCTCGGCACCCCGCGGCTCGTGCGTCGCGTCACGCTCGACTGGGAGGCCGCTCACGCCCGGGACTACCGGGTGCAGACCAGCCTCGACGGGTCGCGCTGGACGACCGCCACGACGGTGACCGGCAGCGACGGCGGCCTGGACTCCATCACCCTCCCGGCCACCTCCACGAGGTACGTGCGGATCGTGACGGAGGAGCGGGCGACCCGGTACGGCGTCTCGCTGCACGAGGTGCGCATCACCAGCTGAGTCTCCACGTCGGCGGAGGGTGGCGCCGGGGAGTCCTCCCCAGTGCCACCTTCCGCTCGACTACGTAGAGTGGCCGCGTCATCGACCACAGCATCGAAGGGGAGCGACGTGCCGCCCACGAGCAGGATCAGCAAGGACCAGCTGGAGCGGGCCCGTAGCCTCGTCGCCTCGGTCGACAAGGGCTTCGAGACGAAGGTCGTCGGCCAGAAGAGGCTGCGCGAGACCCTCCTGATCGGTCTGATGACCAGCGGGCACGTCCTCCTGGAGTCCGTACCCGGTCTGGCCAAGACGACGGCGGCGCACGCGCTCGCGACGGCGATCGGTGGTTCCTTCAAGCGGATCCAGTGCACGCCCGACCTGCTGCCCAGCGACATCGTCGGCACCCAGGTCTACGACGCCAGTCAGGGCAAGTTCGTCACCCAGCTCGGACCGGTGCACGCCAACTTCGTGCTGCTCGACGAGATCAACCGCAGCTCGGCCAAGACGCAGTCGGCGATGCTCGAGGCGATGCAGGAGCGGCAGACCTCGATCGGCGGCCAGGTCTTCAAGGTCCCCGAGCCCTTCCTCGTGCTCGCGACGCAGAACCCCATCGAGCAGGAGGGCACCTATGTCCTCCCCGAGGCGCAGCTCGACCGCTTCATGCTCAAGGACCTCCTCGACTACCCCAGCCCCGCGGAGGAGGCCGAGGTCGTGCGCCGCATCGACGCCGGCGTCTTCGACCAGCCCGACCGCGCCATGATCGACGTGGCCGACGCTCGCGAGCTGCAGCGACTGGCCGCCTCGGTCTACCTGGACAAGGCGATCCTCGACTACATCACCTTCATCGTGGCGGCGACCCGGACACCGGGCAAGGTCATGCCCCCGGAGCTGGCTCGCTATGTCGAGATCGGCGCGAGCCCCCGAGCGTCCATCGCCTTCGCCAAGGCCTCCCGGGCTGCCGCTCTGCTTCAGGGACGCGACCACGTGATCCCCGAGGACGTGCGCCACCTGGCCCACCGCGTGCTGCGCCACCGCGTGCTGCTCACCTACGAGGCCACCGCGGACGATGTGCGTGTCGAGACGATCATCGACGCGATCGTGCGCGCCGTGCGCACTCCGTAGAGGACGCCATGACCCGCCTCGTGCACAAGGTCAAGGGCAAGCTGTCGATCCACGTCCGACGTCGCTCGGTCGCGCTGCTCGACGGCGGGTACGCCTCTGTCCACAAGGGCCGCTCGATGGACTTCGACGACCTGCGCGAGTACGCCGTCGGTGACGACATCCGTGACATCGACTGGCGTGCCTCCGCCCGTCACGGCTCGATGCTCATCAAGCGGTATGTCGCCGAGCGACACTTCTCGCTCGTCGTCGTCATGCCCGCCGGGCGGGAGATGGCTGCGACCGCCGCGGGGGGCGAGCCCAAACGGGACATCGCCGTGCTCGCGGCCGGTGTCCTCGGCTGGCTGGCCGTGCGGCACGGTGACGACGTGTCGATGATCAGCGGCGGCCCCGGTCGGATCCACGCCACCCGGGCCCGCAGCTCCGAGGGGCATCTCGAGCACCTCCTGCAGGAGGTGCTGACCCTCTCCCAGCCCGACTCCCCCCCTTCGGACCTGCCGGGACTGCTGCGGCACATCAGCCGCAATGTCAAAGGACGCAAGGTCCTGCTGATCATCGCCGACGACGGCGTCGAGCCGGCGCTCGTCGAGGACACCCTGCGCACGCTGCGGCTGCGCCACGAGGTCCTGTGGGTCGATGTCGCGGACCTCAACCCGCTCGGCGTCGGCGCCGACGCGCGGGTGCGTGACGTGGCGGCCGACCACACGCTGCCCGATCTGCTGGCCACCGACCGGCGTCTGGCCGAGGAGTTCGGCCGGTCCGAGGGAACCCGGCGGGCCGATGTCGAGACCATGCTGCGTCGCACCGATGTCTCCTCCGCCCGGGCGGGCCACACCGACGAGGTCGTGCCGATGATCGTGCGCATGCTGGAGAAGAGGCGTCGTGGACGCTGACCCGATCTACCTGGCCCCGCAGGACTACTCCATCACCTGGCCGGTGCTGGGTGCCTTCATCATCTTCGGTCTGATCATCTGGGCCGTCACGATCTGGATGCTCACCCGCCGCCCCGAGTCGCAGGACGGTCACGGGACGCTGCCGCCGGCCGCACTGGCCAAGCTGCGCCGGGATGCCCTGCGCCGCATCGACCAGGTCGACAAGGCTGTGCGCACCGACTCGATGACGCCTCGGCGTGGGCACCACGAGCTGTCCAAGGTCGTGCGTGGTTTTGTCAGCAAGGCCAGCGGGCTCGAGGCCGACACGATGACGGCCAGCGATCTGCGTGAGCGGGGCCCCGCTCACCTGGCCGCGCTCATCGAGGAGTTCTACCCGCGGCAGTTCGGCGCGCTCGAGGCCGACGCCCCCAGCTTTTCCCGCTCTGCCACGGCGGCGCGCGAGGTCATCGGAGGGTGGTCGTGATGGGTCTGACCTGGTGGTGGCTCACCCTGATCGTGCTCCTCGCGGTGGCTGTCGTCGCTGGCCTCGGCTGGTGGTTCGCCGGTCGCGACAAGGTGGCCACGGACGCCGTGCTCGTCGCTCACACCCGCCGTCTCACCCGGCTGCCCGCCTACCAGGCGGCCGTCGCCCGCCAGCGCGCACGGCTGCTCGGCCTCGGTGTGCTCATCGCGGTGGTCGTGCTTCCGCTCGCCGTCGCTGCGGGCCGACCCGGCACGACCGAGACGATCGACCCGGAGAAGAACAACCGCGACATCATGCTCTGCCTCGACGTGTCCGGGTCGATGATCCGGACCGACAAGGCGGTGCTCGAGGACTTCACCGAGATCGTCAAGAACTTCCGTGGGGAGCGGATCGGTCTGGTCCTGTGGAACAACCAGGCGGTGACCGCCTTCCCGCTCACGGACGACTACGACCTGGTCGAGGAGCAGCTCGCCGGCTACGCCGAGGGCTTCTCGATCTTCGGTGACAGCCAGTACAACCCGACCGACGGCACCTTCAACGAGCGCATCTACGCCAGCTCGTTGTCCGGTGACGGGCTGGCCAGCTGCGTCTACAACTTCGACCACGCCGACCAGGAGCGTCCACGGGCGATCATCCTGGGCACCGACAACGAGGTCCACGGCGAAGGCGTCTACACCCTCGACGAGGCGGCCACGCTCGCCAAGGAGCGCAATGTGCGCGTCTACGGTCTCAACCCCCTCCCGTTCGGCTCCAACCACAGCGAGCTGAGCGCGGCCACCGAAGAGACCGGTGGGCGCACGTGGGGCCTCGACCAGCCGGGCGCGACCGACGAGGTGACCAGCAACATCGACAAGCTCGAAGCCGCCCGACTGCCTGATGTGGCACCGGTGCACGTGCGCACCGACCTCCCGACGGTGTGGCTGAGCCTGGGGCTGCTGGGCCTCCTCGGGCTCTACCCCCTCCTGTGGTGGTGGCGCCGATGAGCTGGCACCCCGTCATCCCCTGGCCGCTGGTCATCGTCGCCGGCCTCCTGCTCGTCGGCTTCACCGGCTGGCGACTGGTCGCCGACTCCCATCACCGGGTGCGCTGGGGCCTGCGCCTCGCGACCTGCGTGGTCATGGTCGCCGCCCTCTTCGGTCCGGCCGTGAACGGAGCGATCGCCAAGCAGGCGGCCTCCGACGTCAACGTCTTCTTCGTGGTCGACACGACGACCTCGGCGATGGCGCGCGACTACGGCGAGGAGCGCACCCGCCTGGACGGCTACCGCGAGGACATCGCCAAGATCCAGGCGGAGATGCCCGGGGCGCGCTTGTCGATCATCACCTTCGACTTCACCGCCCGAGTGGTCATGCCCCTCACGACGGACACCCAGGCGCTGAAGACCGCGACCGAGAACCTGCAGGCCGAGGACAGCCAGTACTCCGGCGGCTCGTCGGTGACGGTGGCACAGGACCGGCTCAAGCAGACCCTCGAGGGCACCAAGGAGCGCCACCCCGAGCGCTCCAACATCGTCTTCTACCTCGGCGATGGTGAGCAGACCTCCGCCGACGAGCCCGCCCCCTTCGACCTGGGTGACCTCGTCGACGGTGGCGCGGTCCTCGGGTACGGCACCGAGCAGGGCGGGCGGATGGCGACGACCAACGCCGACGGCACCACCGGTGACGATGTGACGGATGCCTCCGGCAACCCCGGCGTGAGCACGATCGACGAAGAGCGGCTGAAGGAGATCGCCGGCCAGCTCGACGTGCCGTACACGCACCGCACCGGCGGTGACATCGCGCCCGCGCTGGAGGACGCCGACCCGGGCACCACCATCGAGGGTGCCGGGGCGTCGATCGAGACCTACACCTCGCTCGTGTGGATCCTGGCCGTGCTGATGTCGGCGCTGCTGCTCGTCGACCTCTTCGTCGTCACCCGTGAGATCGGCCGACTGCGAAGGGTGGAGCCGTGAACCCCGTCAAGCCCCCTCTGGAGCCCCGCCTGCGGCGTCGCCGCCGACTCATCTGGGCCACCGTGCTGCCGGCGATCATCCTGCTCGTGCTGGCAGCTCGCTTCCTGACACTGCCGGTCAACATGGGCTCCGCCCAGGAGGCGCACGGGAGTGACGATGGTCAGGGCATGGTGAGCGCGTCCGACAAGCTGCACATCCTCAACATCGTCGAGCGGTGGCGTGCTCCCTTCGTCGAGGGCACCGGCAAGTCGATCTCCGGAGACCTCGACGGCGGCCGGACCGACCTCGAGACGGCGCTCTCGCGCACCAGCAACCCGCAGGACGACTGCACGGTGCGCACCAACCTCGTCATCACGATCTCCCAGCAGTCGGACAAGGCCAAGGAGGACGGCGACGAGGCCCGCGAGAAGGCGCTGGCCGAGGAAGCGCTGAAGCTCATCGAGGAGGGCCCCGAAGGTTGCCTCGACGGCTCGGACGACGGCAACGGCGGCGAGGCCGGCCGCAAGCAGCAGGAGCAGAAGGACAAGCTCGAGGAGCAGACCGGCAAGGGTGACTCCGAGGAGCCCCAGGACCCGGACCAGGGCAAGGACGAGGAGAAGAAGGACGGCGACGAGGGCGAGGAGGAGAAGGACCCCAAGCAGAAGGAGCTCGAGGAGCGCAACCAGACGGGGCAGGAGGAGTCCGAGGCCAACCGCCGTGAAGAAGAGGGCCAGGACAAGGGTGGCGGCGGCGTCGACAAGCCCTGGTGACCCCCCTTCGCACGCACGACCTCAAGGAGATGCGCGGGGGGTGCGCACGACCTTAAGGAGATGCGCGGGGAGTGCGCACGACCTTAAGGAGATGCGGGCGGGTCAGCGTTCGTCGAGCATGAGGTCGATCGTGTAGTCCTGCGCCCGGTAGGCGTGGTCGCCGAACTCGATCGCGGAGCCGGCGGCGTCGAAGGCCATGCGTGTCATCGTCAGCACCGGCTGCCCGGAACGCAGCCCGAGCGCGCGGCGCTCGGCCGCGGTCGGCATCCGGGCGCCGATCGACTGCTGAGCGACGACCGGCTTGACCCCGCGCTTGCGCAGCAGTGCATAGAGCCCTTGCTCCTGCAGGGCCTCTCGAGTGATCTCGGAGTGCACCGGTGGCAGCCAGTTGTGCATGATCGCCAGCGGCTGGTCACCGGCCGAGCGCACCCGCACGATCGAGAGCATCTCGGTGCCGGGCTCGAGATCCAGTGCGGCAGCAGCGCGCTCGTCGGTCCCCATCTCGATGTCGATGACCTCGGTGCGGGGCTCGCGGCCCTCCGCCTCGAGATCGTCGAAGAGGGATGTCAGGCGCGCCTTGCGGTGCACCTTGCGGTTGGCGACGGTCGTGCCGAGACCGCGCCGGCGCACGAGCAGGCCTTGGTCGACCATCTCCTGGATGGCGCGGCGGATCGTCGGGCGCGAGAGCGTGAGGCGCGCGGCGAGGGCGAGCTCGTTCTCGAAGGGGTCTCCGGGCTGCAGGCGACCGTCGTCGATCGCGGCGGTCAGCTGCTCGGCCAGCTGGTGGTACAGCGGCACGGGAGAGGCCCGATCGATGACCACCTCGAGCTGCAGCGCTGACATGCGGGGAGCCTACGCGCACCACAGGCTGACAGCCATACGTCCTTATGTCAGGACAAACTCTTGACATGGGCTGGGGGCTCGACAAGAGTGTCCTGCATCACGTTGGCCCACCCCTTGCGAAGGAGTACCCCGCTGATGCGGATCGGACTCGTCGGCCTCGGCCGGATCGGTGCCTTCCACGCCGAGACCCTCGTCGCTCTCCCCGCCGTGGAGACCCTGGTCGTCACCGACGCGCGCGAGGGGGCCGCCGACGAGGTCGCCGTCCGCCTGCGCGAGATCGCCCCCGACACCCGGGTCGAGGTCGTGCCTCCCGAGGCGCTGCTCACCGCGGGGATCGACGGGCTCGTCATCGCCACGGCCACCAACGGGCACGCCGAGTGGATCCGCCGCGGGATCGAAGGGGGCGTCCCCACCTTCTGCGAGAAGCCGGTCGCCGGTGGTCTGGCCGAGACGATCGAGCTGGCGCGGCTCGAGGCGGCCAGCGACGTCCCCGTGCACATCGGGCACCAGCGTCGCTTCGACGCCGGCTTCCGCCGGGTCCGCGAGGCGGTGGCCTCCGGCGAGCTCGGCTTCGTCCACACCATCCGCGCCAACACCCATGACCAGGCCCCGCCGCCGGCCGCGTTCATCCCGACCTCCGGCGGGATCTTCCGCGACTGCGGGGTGCACGACTTCGACGCGATCCGCTATGTCACCGGCCGCGAGATCGCCTCGGTCTACGCCGTGGGGGCCAACAAGGGCGCCGACTTCTTCAGCGCTGCCGGCGACGTCGACACGGGGGCTGCGGTGCTCACCCTCGACGACGACACCCTCGTACTGATGTCGACGACCCGCTACAACGGCGGCGGTCATGACGTGCGGATGGAGGTCATGGGCGAGCGCGGCACGATCACCGCCGGGCTCGACCACTCCCTCGCGATGACGAGCGCCGAGCCCGACGTCGACTTCCCGCACGGCCCGCAGAAGTGGTCCTTCATGGAGCGCTTCCTGCCCGCCTACCAGGCCGAGCTCACCGCCTTCTTCGAGGTGGCCGCCGGTCGAGCGCCGAGCCCCTGCACGATCGCCGACGCCCTCGAGGCCTTCCGCGTCGCGGAGGCGTGCGAGCTCTCCCGCGCCGAGCGCCGCCCCGTCGCCATGACCGAGATCGAAGGACTGTGACCATGACCGACCGCACCCCCCTCGCCGCGCGGATCGCCGCCGCCCCCATCTCGTGGGGGGTCTGCGAGGTGCCCGGGTGGGGCTGGCAGCACCAGCCGCCGACGGTCCTGGCGCAGATGCGCGACCTGGGGATCGCGGCCACCGAGTTCGGTCCCGATGGCTTCCTCCCGGACGACCCGCAGGCCAAGGCGGACACGCTCGCCGAGTACGGTCTGGCCGCCGTCGGGCAGTTCGTCCCCGTCGTGCTGCACGACCCGGGGGTCGACCCCCTTCCGGTCGTCGAGGCTGCGATGGCCGGGCTCGTCGCCGCTCACGCGAGCACCGTCGTCCTGGCCGCGGCCACCGGTGCGCAGGGCTACGACGCCCGCCCCGAGCTGGACGCGGCCGGCTGGTCGACCCTGCTCGGCAACCTCGACGCGATCGCGGACGCCGCTGTGGCACAGGGCCTCAGGGCAACCCTCCACCCGCACGTCGGCACGATGATCGAGTCCGGGGAGGAGACCGACCGGGTGCTCGCCGGCTCGCGCATCGGGCTCTGTCTCGACACCGGCCACCTGCTCATCGGCGGCGGTGACCCGGTGCGGGTCGCGCAGGAGCACCCGGAGCGGATCGCCCACATGCACCTCAAGGACGTGGACCTGGCCTGGGCGCGCAAGGTCCAGGCGGGCTCCGCGAGCTACACCGACGCGGTGGCGGCGGGCATGTACGTCGCCCTCGGCCAGGGTGATGTCGACATCACCGCCATCGTCCGCTCGCTCGAAGGCTCCGGGTACGAGGGCTGGTACGTCCTCGAGCAGGACACCGTCCTCGCGGGGGACCCGGCAGACCCGACCACGGCGAAGGGGGCCGGTGACCCCGTCGCCGACGTCCGCTCCTCCGTGGCGCACCTTGTCGGGATCGCCGAGGGGCTGAGCGCGTGATGTACGACCTGATCACGATGGGCCGGACCGGGGTGGACATCTACCCCCTGGACCACGGCGTGCCGCTGGAGGAGGTGCGCACCTTCGAGAAGTTCCTCGGCGGGTCGGCCACCAATGTGGCCGTGGCCGCAGCCCGCTACGGCCGCGACACGGCGCTGATCACCAAGACGGGCGCCGACGCCTTCGGCCGGTACGTGCGCGCCGAGGCCGAGCGCCTCGGTGTCGCAGGCGAGTTCATCACCGCCATCGAGGGCGACGGGCCCCCGACGCCGGTCACCTTCTGCGAGGTGCACCCGCCCGACGACTTCCCGCTGTACTTCTACCGCTGGCCCACGGCCCCGGACCTGATGCTCACCGACGCGGACCTGCCGCTGGAGGAGATCCGCACCGCGCGGGTCTTCTGGACCACGGTGACCGGGTTGAGCGCCGAGCCGTCGCGCGCGGCCCACCACACCGCCTTCGCCGCGCGTGCCCGCGCCGAGCACACCGTGCTCGACCTCGACTACCGGCCGATGTTCTGGGCCGACCCGAGCGAGGCGAGCGCCGAGGTCGGGCGCGCCCTGGAGCACGTCACCATCGCGGTGGGCAACAAGGAGGAGTGCGAGGTCGCGGTCGGCGAGAGCGACCCGCACCGCGCCGCGGACGCCCTCCTCGAGCGCGGGCTGGAGCTCGCGATCGTCAAGCAGGGACCGAGGGGGGTGCTCGCCGCCACCGCCGAGGAGAGGGTGGAGGTACCCCCCTTCCTCGTCGAGGTGGTCAACGGCCTGGGCGCCGGCGACGCCTTCGGTGGCGCGCTCGTCCACGGCCTGCTCGAGGGCTGGGACCTGCGCCGGATCCTCGAGTTCGCCAATGTCGCCGGAGCCATCGTGGCCTCCCGGCTGGAGTGCAGCACCGCCATGCCGACGGTCGCCGAGGTCGATGACGGCCTGGCGCAGTGGGCAGCGAAGGGAGCCAGCGCATGAGCACGACCCACCAGGTGGCTGCGAGCGACGGGATCGCCGTCGACATCGCCGGCCTGACCATGGTCCGCGCCAGCGACCCCGATGCCATCGCCCGCGGCTGGGCCGCGCGCTCGCGCCGACCCCTGCTGGCGGACGACGGGCGGATGCTGCTCGTGGCCGCCGACCACCCGGCCCGTGGGGCACTCGGTGTGCGCGGCGACGCCACGGCGATGGCCTCGCGCCCGGACCTGCTGCGGCGCCTGGCGACCGCTCTCTCCCGCCCCGGCGTAGACGGTGTGCTCGGGACCCCCGATGTCCTCGACGACCTGCTGCTCATGGGTGCGCTCGAGGGCAAGGTGGCGATCGGGTCGATGAACCGAGGGGGGCTGCAGGGGGCCTCCTTCGAGCTCGACGACCGCTTCACCGGGCACACGGCCGCCGAGATCGTCGCCCGCGGGATCGACGGCGGCAAGATGCTCACCCGCATCGACCTGCAGGACCCCGCGAGCGTCGCGACCCTCGAGGCGAGCGCCCGGGCGGTCACCGAGCTCGCCGCGCACCAGACGATGGCGATGATCGAGCCCTTCTGGTCCACCCGACGCGACGGCAAGGTGGTCAACCTGCTCGATCCCGAGTCGACGATCCGCTCGATCACCGTCGCCTCCGGGCTGGGCGCCACGAGCGCCTACACCTGGCTCAAGCTGCCCGTCGTCGACGAGCTGGAGCGGGTGATGGACGCGACGACCCTCCCTTCGCTCCTGCTCGGCGGTGACCCCCAGGGCGACCCGCGCGACACCTACGCGTCGTGGGGACGCTCGCTGTCGATCCCGCAGGTGCGCGGCCTCGTCGTCGGCCGCGCGCTGCTCTACCCGCCGGACGGCGATGTCGCCGCGGCCGTGGACATCGCGGCCGACCTCGTCCACGGAGGTGGGGCGTGAACCACACCCCCCGCACCGGAGCGGACAACGAGCGCTGGTTCCACCCCTTCGCGCCGAAGGGGGGTTCCTGGGCTGTCGAGATCACCGACGCCGTCGACGGGTGGCAGCACACCTCGCTGCGCGTCGCGGTGCTCGAGCCGGGAGCCCGGGTGGCGCACACACTCTCCGGGGAGGAGGGCATCGTCGTGCCGCTCGTGGGCGGCGCGACGGTGACGGTCGACGGGATCCAGCACGTGCTCTCCGGCCGGACCAGCGTCTTCGCCGGGCCGAGCGACACGCTCTATGCCCCCGCCGGGAGCGACCTCGAGCTTGCCAACCACGGGGCTTCGACCGCCCGCATCGCCCTGTGCGGCGCTCGGGTCGAGGATGCAGCCGGTGGTGGTCGTGAGGTCGTCGTCGTCCCCGCCGCCCAGGTGCCCGTCGAGCTGCGGGGGGCCGGCTCGTGCAGCCGCGAGGTGCGCGGCTTCGGCATGCCCGACACCCTGCCCGGCGCCGAGCAGATCCTCGCCTGCGAGGTCATCACCCCCGCCGGCGGCTGGTCCTCCTACCCGCCGCACAAGCACGACACCGACCGGCCCGGTGAGGAGAGCGAGCTCGAGGAGATCTACTACTTCGAGACCCAGTCCGTCGGTGATGCTGCTGCCGGACGTGCGCCGCTCACCCGCGGCACCGACCGCGAGGACGGCCGCCAGCCGGTCGGCTACCAGCAGGTCTACGGCGCCGAGGGACGTGACATCGACGTCCTCGTCGAGGTCGCCACCGGCGACACCGTCCTCGTCCCGCACGGGTGGCACGGCCCGGCGATGGCCGCCCCCGACGCCGACCTCTACTACCTCAACGTCATGGCCGGGCCCGGTCCCGAGCG
>JAKDKQ010000155.1 GCA_030453295.1 Janibacter sp. | reverse complement strand
TCACGACGAGCGAGCCGATGTCACCGCGTGGCGAGGGCGGTGGCTTGAGTCTGAGCGACACCGAGACCGAGTTCACCGTCGAGCGCGGAGAGACGTTGAGGTTCTCCACGCCGACGATGGACGGCGGTATGCACTACGAGGTCACCCTCGCGTCGTGAGGGTCAGATCGTCGAGGCGTCGATGACGAAGCGGTAGCGCACGTCGGAGGCGACGACCCGCTCCCAGGCTTCGTTGACCTGGTCGGCCGAGATGACCTCGATCTTGGAGCCGATGCCCTTGTCCGCGCAGAAGTCGAGCATCTCCTGGGTCTCGGGGATGCCACCGATGTTGGAGCCGGCGAGCGAGCGGCCACCGCCGATGAGCGAGAAGGCCGGCACCGAGAAGGGCTCGACCGGTGCGCCGACGTTGACCAGGGTGCCCTCGGGCCGCAGCAGGCTGAGGTACTTGCTGATCGGCAGGTCCGCGCTCACGGTGTTGAGGATGAGGTCGAACTGCCCACGCAGGTCCTTCAGGGTGGTCTCGTCGCTCGTGGCGCGGTAGTCGGTGGCGCCGAGCGCGAGTCCGTCCTCCTGCTTCTTCAGCGACTGGGACAGGACGGTCACCTCCGCGCCGAGCGCGACGGCGAGCTGGACGCCCATGTGCCCGAGGCCGCCGAGACCGACGACCGCGACCTTTGAGCCCTCGCCGACGCCCCACCGGCGCAGCGGCGACCACGTGGTGATGCCGGCGCACAGCAGGGGCGCGGCGACATCGAGGTCGATGCCCTCGGGGATCTTCAGCGCGAAGTCTTCGGTGACGACGATCTGCGTCGAGTAGCCGCCCTGGGTGATGGTGCCGTCACGGTCGGTCGCGTTGTAGGTGCCGATCGCCTTGGGGCAGTACTGCTGCTTGCCCGCCGTGCAGGCATCGCACTCGCCGCAGGAATTGACGAGGCAACCGACGCCCACGCGGTCACCGACCTGGTGCTTGGTGACCGCGGAGCCGACCTCACTGACGATGCCGGCGATCTCGTGGCCGACGACGAGGGGGTAGGGGGCCTCGCCCCACTCGCTGCGGGCGGTGTGGATGTCGCTGTGGCAGATGCCGGCGAAGGCGATGTCGATCAGGATGTCGTTGTCGCCGACGTCCCGACGCTCGATGGTCGTCGCGGACAGGGGTGCGGTGGCGGAGGTGGCCGCCCAGGCCTTCACGGTGCGCACGGATGCGCTCCTCTCATCAGGGGAGACAATCGTTTCCCCCACAGTCAACTCCTCGCGCCCCGAGTCACCAAACGAGCTCGGTGCCCTCCGTCAGGAGATCTCGACCGGGACGCCGGTGTCCCGCACGAGGTAGACCCAGGGGAAGAAGCGGATGGCGACCTCCCAGCCGTCGTCCTCCCAGCGGCGAAGGGGGCCGGTCCAGACGATGCGCTTGTGCTCCCACTGCGTCGACGTCCGCCGCACACGGTGCTTGAGCATGCCCGCGCCGATCGTGCGCCAGCCCTGTCGTCCGGCGATCTCCAGCTCGGCCATCTCGTCGAAGGCGGTCACCGGGCCGAGCCAGCGCTCCTCGGCACCGTCCCCGGTCTCGTCGGCGCCGACCGGGCGGGCACCGAAGCGCTGCTGGACGGCCTGCCGGCTCATCCCGAGCTCGGCACCGAGCGCCGCCCAGCTGTGACCGGCTCCGCGTGCACCAGCGACGGCTTGCCGCAGCAGTGCGGCGACCTCGTCCTCCGCGGCCACGGCGCGGCGCACGACGGTCAGGTGTTGCTGGGGGTCACTCTCCGGGTCGAGGCCCTCGAGGATCGCGGCGCCGAGCGCCTCGCTCACCCCGGGGGCCGGGCGCTCAGCGCTGCTCATCACGACTCGGCAGCCAGACCTCGGGCTCCTCGCCCGCAGCGGCGCGGCGGTCCGATCGGTGCCGCATGCCGAGGCCGTAGACCCCGAGGAGCACGAGCGCCAGGCCGGCGCCCTGGAGCATCCCCCCGAGGAACCCGTCGATGCCGAGACCGACGACCAGGGCGATCGCGCCCAGTCCGATACCGATCCCGATGGCGAGATTGCCGGTGCGCGTGATGTCCATACGTCAACTCTAGGTTGACGAGGCGGCCGCGTCAATCACACGTTGACGTCAGCGCGGCGGTGGCGGTTGGCCCTGCGGAGGCAGACCCTGCCGAGGCAGACCGTGCGCGACCACCGGATCGGCAGCCTGCCACGGCGGCATCCCCTGTCGCAGTCCCTGCGCGATCTGATCGATGGCCCGTCCGCTGTCGGACCAGTCACCGACCTCGGCCTCCCACGCAAAGGTCCAGTCCTCACGCACCTCCACTCGCCAGTGCCGGCCGAGGAGCATCCGGCCCACGACGGCGAAGGGGAGGATCAGCAGCAGGAGCAACATCTCCAGGGCGACGACGAGGCCCAGCACCAGGACCGGGATGAAGAGGATGAGCAGGACGACGCCGATGATCGCGCTGATCGGGTCGTCCCCGAGGTCGCTGTTGCTGATGGAGGGACCGCTCCCCCAGTCACCCATGCTCGTCTTGCGTCGCCACGGCATCCACCGCCGCGAGACACGCCACGTGCGGCCCTGCGGATCAACGACCTTCATCGCACCTGCCCCTCCTGCGTTGCTGCTCTGCGACCTGCGCGACAGGCTAGCGTCGGACCATGGCCTCCACGCTCCTGCGCTCCCTCACGCTCGTCCCGCTCGCGCTCCTCACCGTGTCCGCGTGTGCGTCGTCATCCGAAGGCAGCGACGGTCCGGTGACCGTCGTCCTCGTGGCCGACAGCTGGAGCGACGGGGGCAGCTCGAGCGACCCGATCACCACACGCGTCGAGGCGACGCAGGGCGACACCGTGACCGCCAAGGGTCAGCATGCGGACGTCGACGTCACCTTCACCTCCGTCAGCCCTGACGAGGTCACGCTCGAGACGAGCGACAAGATGGCTCCCGAGGGCACGACAGGGGGCATCAACCTCAACGACACCCGGACCGACTTCACCGTCACCGCCGGCGCACCACTGACGTTCTCGACGCCCTCCATGGACGGCGGGACGACCTGGGTCGTCACGATCGGCGACGCCGCCTCGCCGACGTCCTGACACACCCTCAGCGCGAGACCTCCCGCGCGACGAGGAGGCTCAGCAAGGGCGCTGCGTCCGCAGGCAGGGGTTGGCGCACATCAAGCCACCGGACCTCCTCGATCTCGGCCGCCGGCGTCACGAGCGGCCGGGACTCGCCCGCCAGGTGCGGGTGGCTGAAGACGCTCGCGATGAGCGCCATACCCGCCTCGTTGGCAGCTGCCGTGCGGTGGACGGCGACGAGGTCGAGACGCTCCGGGTCCAGGACGAGACCGAGCTCCTCCTCCACCTCACGCA
Organism: Janibacter sp.; assembly: GCA_030453295.1. Lineage (GTDB taxonomy): Bacteria > Actinomycetota > Actinomycetes > Actinomycetales > Dermatophilaceae > Janibacter. Next base: position 2,076 of record JAKDKQ010000155.1, on the reverse strand, counting down.
CCGCGCACTGCGCGGGGCTCTCCCCCGGCTCCGGCTTGCCACCGGGGTGCATGAAGGCGCCCGTCCCCCGCTTGCGGACGGTGAGCACGTGACCGTCAGCATCGGCGAGCACCACCGCGCTGACGACGATCGCCTCGCCGACATCGCGCGGCCGGTCGCTGGCGAGCGCGGCATAGAGCAGGGAGTTTGTCCACTCCCCCTTGCTCCAGTAGTCCTGTCGCGACCTGGCCTCGAGCTGCATCCCGAGCCGCTCGGCCAGTCGTGCCGAGGCCGTGTTGCGAGCATCCATCTGCGCGACGATCCGGTGCAGCCCGTAGTGGGCGAAGCCGATCTCCAGCACTGCGGCGGCGGCCTCTGTGGCAAAGCCCTGCCCCGCGACGTCCGGGCGGAAGGCCCAGCCCATCTCTCCCTTCGCCCCCGTCTCGTCGGTGACCCAGAGCAGGACGTCCCCGATGACGCGACCCTCGTGCTCCACGACGAGACCGAGGCTGCGGGCCGGGGTGTCCAGTCCCAGCCGCAGCAGGCGCTGGGCCAGGTGCTCCCGCCCGGTCTCCTGCGTCCACGGGTGGAAGGGGAGGTATCGCGCCACCTGCGGCAGGGACTCGTACTCCAGCAAGGACTCGAGGTCGTCCTCGCGGTGAGCTCGCAGGGTGAGGCGCTCGGTCCGGATCGGGAGGAAGGTGTCGGCGTGCACCCGTCCAGCATGCCCGGCGTCGCGCCCCCTGCCCGCTGCCGGCTCCCTCCTGAGCGCCCACTCAGGGTCCATCCCTAGGCTGGGTCGGCACCCGACCCCGGAGAGACCATGACCCAGCCCCCCGCGCTGCCAGCGGAACTGTCCGACGACGCGATTCGCCGCTTCGCGCAGATCCGTGACGACTTCACGCGGATGATGCTCGGCTACCGGTTCGGCATGGAGCAGGTCGCGACGCGGCTGGAGATCCTGCGCGAGGAGTTCGCCGAGCTGCACCTCGACAACCCGATCGAGCACATCTCCACCCGGGTCAAGAGCCCGGAGAGCATCCTCGAGAAGGCCGCCCGTCAGGGTGTCGAGCTGGAGATCCCGGCACTGCGTGAGCACATCACCGACATCGCCGGGGTGCGGGTCATCTGCTCCTTCGTCGCCGACGTCTACCGCCTCGTCGACTCGCTGACCGCCCAGGCCGACATCACGGTGCGGGTGGTCAAGGACTACATCGCCAACCCCAAGCCCAACGGCTACCGGTCGCTGCACGTCATCCTCGAGATCCCGGTCTTCCTCTCCTCCGGTCCCGTGCAGGTGCCGGTCGAGGTGCAGTTCCGCACGGTGGCGATGGACTTCTGGGCGAGCACCGAGCACAAGATCTTCTACAAGTACGAAGGGGACGTCCCTCCCGACCTGCGTCAGCGCATCACGGACGCGGCTGCGACGGCCGCACGCATGGACGAGGAGATGGCCCAGCTGCACCGCGCGGTACACGGTGGAGACTGACCGGGAAAACTGTCCACACCCCCCGTTACCAATTCGTGTCCCAATGCCTTACTCTTCTCGCGACCCCACACACGAGGGGTTGCCACCGGGTCGCCTAATCCTGCCAACCCGACTGGCTCCCCTGGAATCAGCACGGCAGGAGCGGGGGACCCACCGATCCATGGCCGCAACGCCTTGGGGTGAAGTCCTCGTGGTCCACCCGGACCACAGGGCGGAGTGATCTCGACTCCAACCCGACAGCTAACTCCGCAGGCACAGGAGAGACCCATGTCGATGTTCTACGCCGGACGCCACCGCGGCCCGAGCACCACCTCGCAGGCCGGCAAGCGGGCCGGCGCGACCATGGTCGCCGTCGCCGCCGTCAGCCTCGGTACCGCCACCATCGGTGCCCAGTCCGCCAGCGCCACCCCCTCCGCCCAGTCCGCCACCTCCACGGCCTCCTTCTCCGGCCTGGTCAAGCAGGGCTCCCGCGGCTCCGTCGTCAAGCAGATCCAGCGCAAGGTCGGCGCGAGCGCCGACGGCATCTTCGGTCCTGCCACCCGCACTGCCGTCCAGCGCTGGCAGCAGCGCCACGGCCTCGTCGCCGATGGCATCGTCGGCCCCCGCAC
>JAKDKQ010000154.1 GCA_030453295.1 Janibacter sp. | reverse complement strand
CCCCCGACGCCGACCTCTACTACCTCAACGTCATGGCCGGGCCCGGTCCCGAGCGCGCCTGGCTGATCTGTGACGACCCCGCGCACGGGCACGTGCGCGGGACGTGGAAGGGGGAGCGATGAGCTCCTCAGGGCGCATCCGGCTCACGGTGGCCCAGGCGCTCGTGCGCTTCCTGGGCGCCCAGTGGAGCGAGCGCGACGGCGAGCGGCAGCGGCTCTTCGCCGGGGTGCTCGGCATCTTCGGTCACGGCAATGTTGCCGGGGTCGGGCAGGCGCTGCTCCAGGCCGAGCTCGCGAGCGGTGACGGGCCGGGCGCACTGCCCTATGTGCTGGCCCGCAACGAGCAGGCGATGGTGCACACCGCCGTCGGCTACGCGAAGCAGACGGACCGGCTGCAGACCTGGGCGTGCACCGCGTCGGTCGGCCCCGGCAGCACCAACATGCTCACCGGAGCCGCGCTCGCGACGATCAACCGGATCCCGGTGCTGCTGCTGCCGAGCTCGATCTTCGCCACCCGGGCCGCCGGCCCGCTGCTGCAGGAGCTGGAGCAGCCCCACGGCGGGGACCTCACGGTCAACGACGCCTTCCGCCCGCTCTCGCGCTTCTACGACGAGGTGCGCCGGCCCGAGCAGCTGCCGAGCATCCTGCTCGCGGCGATGCGCGTGCTCACCGACCCCGCCGAGACCGGGGCCGTGACGATCTCGCTCCCGCAGGACGTGCAGGCCGAGGCCTTCGACTGGCCGGTCGAGCTCTTCGCCGAGCGCACCCACCACGTGGCCAGGCCTCCGGCCGAGCCGTCGCGGATCGAGCAGGCCGCCCGGATCATCCGCTCAGCGCAACGACCGATGATCGTCGCCGGCGGCGGCGTCCACTACTCGCAGGCCGAGGACGCCCTCGCGGCCCTGTGCGCCGCGACCGGCATCCCCGTCGGCGAGACGCAGGCCGGCAAGGGCTCGCTCCTGCACGGCAACCCGCAGCTCCTCGGTGCGGTCGGCTCCACCGGGACCACCGCCGCCAACGCCGTTGCGGCGCAGGCCGATGTCGTCATCGGCGTCGGGACGAGATATCAGGACTTCACGACCGCCTCCCGTACGGCCTTCGCCGCGGAGGGGGTGCGCTTCGTCAACCTCAACATCACCCCCTTCGACGCGGTGAAGCACTCCGGCCTGACCGTGGTCGGTGACGCCCGCGAGGGTCTCACCGCGCTCACCGCCGCGCTCGAGGGCTGGTCCGTGGACGACGACTACCGCCAGGAGCAGGCCCGGCTGTGGGCCGACTGGGACGTGCAGGTCGAGGCGGCGCACCACCCTTCGTCGCAGGTCACCGATGCGCTCGCCGACGGCCTGCTCACCCAGGGCGAGGTCCTCGGTCTCGTCAACGAGCTCAGCGACCCACGTGATGTCGTCCTCTGCGCGGCCGGCTCCATGCCCGGGGACCTGCACAAGACCTGGCGGGTGCGTGACCGGCGCGGCTACCACGTCGAGTACGGATACTCCTGCATGGGCTACGAGGTCCCGGCCTCGATCGGGATCCGCTGGGCCGACCCGTCCCGCGAGGTCTTCGCGATGGTCGGCGACGGCGGCTACCTGATGATGCCGACCGAGCTGGTCACCGCCGTGCAGGAGCGGACCAAGGTCATCGTGGTGCTCGTGCAGAACCACGGGTTCCACTCCATCGGCTCGCTGTCGCAGTCACTCGGCAGCCAGCGCTTCGGGACCGCCTATCGCGGTCGCAACGACGCGACGGGGCGGCTCGACGGTGAGGTCCTCCCGGTCGACCTGGCCGCCAACGCCCACTCGCTCGGCTGCCACGTCATCGAGGTGTACGACCGTCCGGGGCTGGAGGCCGCGATCGCCGAGGCGAAGGCAGCCCCCGCCGACGGGGGCCCGGTCGTCATCCACGTCGAGACCGACCCGATGGTCTTCGGTCCGGACTCGGCGAGCTGGTGGGACGTGCCGGTCAGCGAGGTGAGCGACCTCGACAGCACCCGGGCGGCCCGGGTCGACTACGAGCAGCACAAGGCCCGACAACGTTCGCATCTCGACCCGGCGGATCTCCCGCCGGACGATGGTGTGACGCAGCAGACTCACAACTGAATCCGGAGCCCACCCGGGCCTCGACCCCCTTCCCCCGCAATGGAGCGGTGGATATGAGAAAGGCAGAACCATGTCCCGTATTTCACGCGTCAGCGTCGTCGCCACCTCGGCCGTGGCCGCGCTCGCCCTGGCCGCCTGCTCCTCCTCCGGGGGCAAGCAGGAGGACACCGGAGGAGATGCCGCCGGCGGCACGGCCGACACCCCCGAGATGACGGTCGCCCTCATCACCCACGCCGCACCCGGTGACACCTTCTGGGACCAGGTGCGTGCGGGGGCGGAGGACGCCGCCAAGAAGGACAACATCAAGCTCGAGTACACCGCCGACCCGGACGGCGCCCGCCAGGCGACCCTGGTGCAGCAGGCCGTCGACAAGAAGGTCGACGGCATCGCCGTCACCCTCGCCAAGCCGGACGCGATGAAGACCAACGTGGAGAAGGCCGTCGGCGCCGACATCCCCGTCGTCGCCCTCAACGCCGGCATGGAGGACTGGAAGGAGATGGGCATCCTGTCCTACTTCGGCCAGGACGAGACCCTCGCCGGTGAGGCGGCCGGTGAGCGCTTCACCGAGGAGGAGGCCGGCAAGGTCCTCTGCGTCATCCACGAGCAGGGCCACGTCGGCCTCGAGGCCCGCTGCAAGGGTGTCGCCAACACCTTCAAGAACACCGAGAAGGTCTACGTCAAGGGCACCGACAGCGCCAACGTCCAGTCGACGCTGACCGCGAAGCTGCAGGAGGACAAGGACATCACCAATGTCATCACCCTCGGCGCACCGGTGGCGATGATCGCGACCAAGTCGATCGATGAGGCGAGCAGCGAGGCCAAGCTCGCGACCTTCGACCTCAACGACGACGCGCTCAAGGCGATCAAGGCCGGCACGATCGAGTGGGCCGTCGACCAGCAGCCCTATGTCCAGGGCTACCAGGCCGTCGACTCCTTGTGGCTGCGGGTCAACAAGGGCGCCTCGACCGGTGGCGGCCAGCCCGTCTACACCGGGCCTGCCTTCATCGATGACAAGAACGTCGACATCCTCATCGAGCAGAGCAAGTGATGAGCACCCCGACCGTCACGGCCTCACCGGCCGGAGAGACCGACGACCGCGTGGTCGTCAAGGGGAAGGTGGGCGTGCTCTTCGCCCGCCCCGAGATCGGCGCGCTCATCGGCGCCCTCGCCGTGGCGGCGCTCTTCCTGGCCGTCGCCCCCTCCTTCCGCAGTCTCGGCAACACCGGCACGATCCTCTACGCGGCAGCGTCGATCGGGATCATGGCGGTCGGGGTCTCGCTCCTGATGGTGGGCGGCGAGTTCGACCTGTCGACCGGTGTCGCCGCCACCACCTCGGGCATCGTCGCCGCGCTCACCGCGTGGAACTTCGGGGTCAACGTGTGGGTCGGCGTCCTCGTGGCGCTGGTCATCTCGCTGGGCATCGGTGCCTTCAACGGCTGGTTGCTGATGCGCACCGGACTGCCGAGCTTCCTCGTCACCCTGGGCACCTTCTTCGTCCTGCAGGGGGCCAACCTCGCGGTGACCCGCCTCGTCGGCGGCACGGTGTCCACCCCGACGATCACCGACATGGACGGCTTCGCGTCGGCGCAGAAGGTCTTCGCCTGGGAGGCCTCGATCGGCCCGGTGACGATCAAGGCGCTCGTCGTCTACTGGCTCGTGCTCGTGGTCATCGCGGCCCTGGTGCTCACGCGCACCCGGGTCGGCAACTGGATCTTCGCCGTGGGCGGTGACGCCGACGCCGCCCGCGCCGTGGGTGTCCCGGTCAAGGCGGTCAAGATCGGGCTCTTCGTCACCGTCGGGTTCTGCGCGTGGATGCTCGGCATGCACCTGCTCTTCTCGTACTCCGTCATGCAGTCCGGTGAGGGCGTCGGCAACGAGTTCATCTACATCATCGCGGCGGTCGTCGGTGGCTGCCTGCTCACCGGTGGCTACGGATCCGTCGTCGGTGGCGCCCTCGGTGCGCTGATCTTCGGGATGACCCGCATGGGCATCAACTACGCCGGCTGGAACGTCGACTGGTTCTACACCTTCCTCGGCGTGATGCTCCTGCTCGCCACCCTGGTCAACCTCTACGTGAAGAAGAAGGCGGACGCGCGATGAGCACCCAGACCCTCCAGGCCAGGCCGGCGGACGTCACGCCGCTCGTCGTCATGCAGGACGTCGGCAAGTCCTACGGCAATGTCCACGCGCTGCGCGGGGTCAACCTCGAGGTCTACCCCGGCGAGGTCACCTGCGTGCTCGGCGACAACGGCGCCGGCAAGTCGACGCTGATCAAGATCATGGCCGGCTTGCACGAGCACACCTCGGGCACCTTCGAGGTCAACGGCGTCAAGCGCAACCTCGCCTCGCCGCGCGCCGCGCAGGCCCTCGGGATCGCGACGGTCTACCAGGACCTGGCGCTCGCGCCCCTGATGTCGGTGTGGCGCAACTTCTTCATGGGCAACGAGATCCGCTCGGGCCTCTTCCTCGACGCGAAGCGGATGAAGACCATCGCCGACGAGGAGCTGCAAAAGATGGGCATCCAGATCGGCGACCTCGATCGTCCGGTCGGCGGCCTGTCCGGTGGGCAGAAGCAGTGCATCGCGATCGCCCGCGCCATCTACTTCGGCGCCAAGGTCATCATCCTCGACGAGCCGACGGCCGCCCTGGGCGTCAAGCAGTCGGGCGTGGTGCTGAAGTACATCGCCAAGGCGCGCGACGCGGGTCTCGGGGTCGTCTTCATCACCCACAACCCGCACCACGCCTACCTCGTCGGCAACCACTTCGTCATCCTCAAGCTCGGGCGCCTCACCCTCGACGCGGACCGCCACGAGCTGACGCTCGACGAGCTGACCGCGGAGATGGCCGGCGGGCAGGAGCTCGCCGACCTCCAGCACGAGCTCGGCGGCGTGGAGGCCGGCAAGACCGTCGATCCGGACCACCCCGAGGTCGAGCTGGCCGGCCCGGGCAAGCCGCGACTGCACAGCCGTGGCACCGACGATGACGCGACGTCGAAGGGAGAGGCGTGACTCCCCCTTCGTCCCTGCGGGTCGGTGTCGTCGGGGTCGGTCTGATGGGGGCCGACCACGCCCGGCGGCTGTCCAGCCGCATCGCGGGCGCCACCCTCACCGCGATCGCCGACCCCGACGGTGAGCGGGCGCGTGCGCTCGCCGACGAGCTCGGTGGGGTCACGGTCCACGACGACCCGCTCGACCTCATCGCTGCCGATGACGTCGACGCGGTCCTGCTCGCCTCGCCCGGCTCGGTCCACGAGGAGCAGCTCCTCGCGTGCATCGAGCGCGGGAAGCAGGTGCTCTGCGAGAAGCCGCTGACGATGGACAGCGAGTCCTCGCTGCGGGTCA
>JAKDKQ010000153.1 GCA_030453295.1 Janibacter sp. | reverse complement strand
CCAGCCCGATCCTGCGCGGCGGCAACCTCGTCGTCACCGAGCAGGGCATCCGCGAAGGGGTGCGCCAGGTCCTGCTCCCGCTGTGGAGCTCGTGGTCCTTCTTCTCCCTCTACGCCAACGCGCTCGGGGGTGCTGACGGGGCCGGCTACGAGGCGAAGTGGTCGACCGCGTCGACGGACCCGCTCGACCGGTACCTGCTGGCCAAGCTGCGCGAGTTCGTCGAGGACGCCACCGCCCGCATGGACGCCTACGACATCGCGGGTGCCTGCGACGCGACCCGCAGCTTCACCGATGTGCTGACCAACTGGTACATCCGGCGCAGCCGCGAGCGATTCTGGGCGACCGGGGCCGACCGGGCCGACGCGGGGGCCGCCTGCGACACGCTCTACACGGCGCTCGAGGTGCTCTGCCGCGTCGCCGCCCCCCTTCTCCCGCTGACCACCGAGGAGATCTGGCGCGGCCTCACGGGCGGGCGTTCCGTGCACCTGACCGACTGGCCGCTGGCGCAGGACCTGCCCGCCGACCACGATCTCGTCGTGGCGATGGACACCGCCCGAGCCGTCTGCAGCTCCGCGAGCGGTCTGCGCAAGGCCAACAAGTTGCGCAACCGCCTGCCGCTGCAGGACCTCACGGTCGTCGTGCCCCAGGCGGCGAAGCTCGCGGACTTCGGCGCGATCATCGCCGACGAGGTCAATGTCCGTCAGGTGAGCCTGCTCGACATCGACGACCCTGCCGCGCGGGAGTTCGGGGTGAGCCAGAAGCTCGCGGTCAACGCCCGCGCCGCCGGCCCGCGACTGGGCAAGCAGGTGCAGGTCGCGATCAAGGGCTCCAAGTCCGGGGACTGGTCGGTCGCCGAGGACGGCACCGTGACCGCTGGTGGCATCGACCTGGTCGAGGGTGAGTACACGCTCGAGACCGTCGCGGCCGATGACGAAGGGAGCCAGCGCGCCACCGCGATGCTCCCCGGGACCGTGGGTGGTTTCATCGTCCTCGACACCGAGGTCACCGACGAGCTTGCTGCGGAGGGCCTGGCCCGCGATGTCGTGCGCGCCGTGCAGGATGCCCGCAAGCAGGCCGGCCTGGAGGTCTCCGACCGGATCAGCCTGACGATCACCGGCAGTCAGCCGGTGTGGGAGGCGACCGTCGCCCACCAGAGCCTGATCGTCGACGAGACCCTCGCTGGTCAGTTCGGCTCGGCACCCAACCTCGAGGCCTTGCCCGTGGGGGATGGTGTCGTCGAGACCGAGCTCTCCGGCAGCGAGCAGGTGCGGATCAAGGTCGTTCGCCTGTGACCTGCCGATGATCAACGGCATCCTGTGGGTCCTCGGGTGCCAGCTCGTCGGCGAGGTCCTGGTGCGTTCGCTCGACATCTCGATCCCCGGCCCGGTCGTCGGGATGGTGCTCCTCTTCGGGGTGCTGTCCCTGCGCCGGCCGGGGTCCGAGTCGGGCACCCTGCGCTTCTCCGACGGGCTGCTGCGGCACCTGCAGCTGTTCTTCGTGCCCGTGTCGGTGGGGATCATGGTGCACGCCAGCGAGATCGGGCAGCAGTGGCTGCCGATCGCCGGTGGACTCGTCTTTTCGTGGGCGGCCGGGCTCGTCACCGTGGCGCTGCTCGCGTCCTGGTTGACGCGACGGCGAGGGGCGGAGGCCGAGGTCCGTGGCTGAGACGCTCGACTTCCTGCGCGACTCCCCGCTGACCTGGGTCTTCGTCACCCTGGCCGCCTACCGGGCCGGGTTGTGGGTGCGTGGGCGCACGCACGGGCACCCGCTCGCCCAGCCGGTGCTCGTCGCCGCGGCCCTGATCATCGCGCTGCTCGCGGTTCTCGGCATCGACTACGACACGTACATGACCGGGGGCGGGCTCATCCACCTCGTGCTCGGTCCGGCGACGGTCGCGCTCGCGGTGCCGCTGCACCGCCAGGCGCACCACCTGCGTGAGATGGCCCTGCCACTGGTTGTCGCGCTTCCAGCGGGTGCTCTCGTCTCCATCGGCTCCGCGGTCCTCACTGTCCGCGCCCTCGGGGGAGGAGACGCATTGCAGAACACCATTGCGCCCAAGGCCGCGACCACCCCCGTGGCGATCGCCATCGCCGAGGGCATCGGTGGGGTACCGGCCCTCGTCGCGGCCTTCACCATGCTCGCCGGGATGCTCGGGGCCGTTTTCGGACCGTGGCTGCTCGACCGGCTCGGGGTGCAGGACCGACGCGTCCGCGGCCTCGCGATGGGTTCGGCCTCGCACGGTGTCGGCACCTCGCGCTCGCTGCACGACAGCGTCGTCGAGGGTGCCTTCGCCGGGCTGGCCATGGGTCTGACCGCACTCCTGACGAGTGTGCTCGTGCCGGTGGTCGTCGCGCTGCTGTGACTCTCAGCCCCAGGTCGCAGCTTCTCCTGGGGTGACCTCGCGAATCAGCCAGGTGACCGGTGCCGCCGGGTCGGGCTCGTACCAGCAGTAGGTGCCCGTGTGGACGCGGGCCCGCAAGTGGGCTGCTGCTTCGGGATGGTGCGGCGCCAGCGCCCTGATGGCGTACCGGATCGCCCGGGTCACGCTCGTCCTGGCCCGCTCAGCGGTTCCTCCCGTGGTGCGCTCTCGCCCGCCCAGGCCGGTGGCCCGGGAGAGCTCTCCGATGAGGTACTCACGGTCTGCGTGTGCCTGCTCGGAGCGCCGTGCATCACCGCGGACGTCGGCTTCGGTGATGTCGGCGTCTATCTCTGACAGCCGTCGTCGATAGGCCGCGCGTGCCTGCCCGTCGAGGACGGGCAGCCCGCTGTCCGGGCCGAGCTGATGCGACAGCTCCCCGTGGTCCGCCCATGCGCCCTGGCCGGGGTTGGACTCGACGAGCGTAAGAGCCGCCTGATGCACGCCCGGAGACATCAGCAAACAGCCAAGCAGGCGGTAGCCGGTGAGATCGCGGACGGTGACGACGCGACCGAGGAAGTCGATGGTCCGCTGGCCGTCGGAGACGGTGAACCCGGCGGTCAGGGGCGGGCCGGAGTGGAGCGCTTCTCGACCCTCCGCGGGCACACTGGGGCGAGTCAGCGAATGTGCCCAGTACGACGACCCGAATCGAGCGAAGCCGTCGGCTGCCGTTGCCCACGACGCGGCGGCACCGTCCGTGTCGCCCAAGACGGTGAGCGCTTGGCCCAGCAGGCCCCTCGCGCAGGTGGCCTGGAAGTTCTCCTCGGCCCGGTCAAAGAGGTGCACGGCCCGCTCCGCCTCGTCCCGGGCATCAGCCGGGCGGCCGGTGACGAGGGCGACCCGGGCGGAGGCGAGGGCGACGGTGGCTTCACGTCCCAGACTCGGAAACCGTCGAGCTGTCTCGGCGAGGAGATCGGAGGCGGTGACCGCGGTGGCGGCGTCGCCTCGCAGCGAGGCGATTTCCACCTGGGCCTCCAGCAGCGGTGCCAGACGCAGGTCGCCGAAGGGCGGACGCTCCTTCGAGGGCACACAGGCCGGCGCCGCGAGGGCCGTAGCGATCTCTCGCGCCGCAGCATCTGGTTCCCCGCACGCGAGGGTGAGCAGGGCTGCACCCGGTTGCGGATCCCAGCCGTGGTCCTTGGCCGCGTCGAAGGCTTCCATCGCCCCGGTGACGTCCCCCCCGCCGCAGCCGGATCGTGCCCAGCTCTGTCAACGGCCAGCCGAACTCGCGCCGCATCCAAGGACGCAGCTCGGCACACGCGGCCAGCGCCTCGGCCTCTGCTGCAGGTCCGGGGCCGGATTGCCGCAGCAGCTCGGCCTTGTGCAGTCGGCACCGGCCGTGGATCGTGCCGAAGCCGCGCTCACCACGCCACTCGTCCATGACCATGGTCCAGTCGCGGGCCCGCTCGTGATCGCCGAGTCCCTGCGCTGCACAGATCACCTCGCACATCAACATCCCCGAAGCGAGGTCGTCGACCTCACCCGACATCAGTGTCGAGCCGACCTCGTCGAGGAGCGTGAGGCCCTGAGCGACCTCCCCGCTGAGGATCGTCAGGCGTGCCTGAGCCAGTCGTCCAAAGGCGATGGGCAGCGAGAGGCCGAGTCGGGACCCCAGGTCAACGGCCACCTCGGCATGCCGGGCAGCAGCGTCGAAGTCGCCCGACAAAAATCGCTCGTAGGTGAGTACCGCGGCCACCATGGCGCCCGCTCCGCTCGGCTCGCAGACCCCGTCGAGGGCGCGATCTGCGCGGGCCACCCAGCCGCGCACAGGCGCCATGAGGCCGGTGTCGATGAGGAGGAACAGTGCGGCATTGGTGGCCGCGGTGGCCGCCCCGACCACATCGCCGCTCTCGAGATGTACGGCGTACAGGTGCTCCCATGCTGCGACGGACCCCTCGAGGTCACCCGCCCCGTACGCGGCCTGGGCGCGCAGTGCGAGAGCCAACGGATCCTGTGGCTGCGTCGCCGTGTCCAACAAGGTCAGTGCTTCGCGCCACTCACCGGAGGCCAGAGCCACGCTGACGTCAGTCCACTCATCCGTCATATCTCCTCCAAGGAGCGCCCCCGCCTTGTCACAGTGTGACAGCGCAGTGTCACGCCAAGGGGATACCAGCACTCACGGCCTCGTCGATGGCGAGGCGAAAAGGGAGATGACGATCATGCACATCCTCAAGGACAAGATCCCCGTCCGCATCGACGCACCCGGCGCGGTCGCACGCCAGCAGGGTGATTTTGGTGGGGCCTCGGGCACCATGGCCGCCGAGTACTTCTCGCTCACCGCAGGCACCGACATCGCGCCGCTGCTCAAAGGCCTCAAGAACGACCTGTGCTACGCGCCCCACTGGGGGTATATCCTCGCCGGCGAGGTCGAGGTCAGCTACGCCGATGGCGAGGCCGAACGCTGCTCGCTCGGCGACGCCTTCCACTGGCCCGGCGGGCACAGCGTGCGGGTGATCGCCGATGCGGAGATCGTCCTCTTCAGCCCGGCAGAGCTGCACGGCCAGGTCATGGACCACATGAAGGGGGTGATGGGCCTGGCCTGACCGGTGGTGAACACACAACCTTCGTGCGGCCTCAGGTCCGTGGGCTCAGACGGCGTCGGCCTGCCGCTCCCACACCCCGTCCTCCATCGGCCTGCCGGTCTCCAGGACCGACTTGATGCCGGAGAGGACCCACGGCCAGCCGCCGCCACCGGGGCCCATCGGGTCGGGGTTGCCGGCGACCTGCTCGGCAGTCGTCGGGCGGCCGGTGAGGTCGTGCGTGAGGGTGAGTCGGGTGGCGCCGTCAGCGGTGGGCTCGATGTCCCAGGTGACGGTGCCCGGCTCCTCGTCCTCGATCCAGACCGGACCCCAGGTCTGCACGAGCCGCCGCGGGGGGTCGGACTCGAGGACCTCGCCGGTGACGACGACGTCGGGCATGTTCATCGACGTCATCTCCTCGCTGGCCCGGTGCTCGTAGTGGCCGCCGGGGGAGAGGTCGTAGGAGACGTCGCCGGTGTACCCGTAGAGCCGGCTGAACTCCGGGGTCGTGATCGCCTCCCACACGCGCTCCGGCGTGGCGTTGATGAAGATGCGGTGGATCTGGGTCTCGCTCATGACTCGTCCTCTTC
>JAKDKQ010000152.1 GCA_030453295.1 Janibacter sp. | reverse complement strand
CCTTCAACATCCGCGACTACATGCCGATCACGGGCAAGGTGCACCAGCCGCCGCCGGCGCACCAGGTCTTCGAGGGGCACAACTTCGTCATCTGCAACTTCGTCCCGCGCAAGGTGGACTACCACGAGCTGTCCGTGCCCGTGCCGTACTACCACTCCAATGTCGACTCTGACGAGGTGATGTTCTACGTCGACGGCGACTACGAGGCGCGCAAGGGCTCGGGCATCGCCAAGGGCTCGATCTCGCTGCACCCCGGGGGCCACGCGCACGGCCCGCAGCCCGGTGCCGTCGAGGCCTCGCTCGGCGCCGAGTACTTCGACGAGACGGCCGTCATGGTCGACACCTTCCGCCCGCTCGACCTCGGGGTCGGGGGCGTCGCCACCGACGACGGTGTCTACGCGCGATCGTGGACAGGCGGCCGGTGGATCACCGACGAGGGTGGCGCATGAGCAGCGCGAAGGGGGGCACCGTCCCAGAGCAGGCCGTGCCCCAGCAGTTCGTCGAGTTCTTCGACGACGCCGCGACCTTCCCGCCCGGGCTGGCGCCGGTCGAGGTGGCGGTGACCGACCACGTGGCGCGACGGTCGGCTCCCTTCGTCGGGGCCGTGGGACCGGCCGTGCTCGCCCTCGCGGACCTGCCTCGGGCACGCGAGATCGCCGCCGGTCTCGACCTGTCGGGTGGTCCGGTGGAGGTCTCCGTGGTGACGCCGGCCGGCGCCCTCGACGAGGCACTGACCGCCGCGCAGGCGCTGGCCCCCGAGCTGCGGATCGTCGCCGTCGAGCTCAAGACCGACCCGAGCGACCGGGCCACCTGGACCGAGCAGGTGCGCGAGGCCGCGGCCGTGACCGACCTGCCGGTCTACGTCGAGCTGACGGCCGGCCAGGTGGCCGACGGCGCTCTCGATCTGCTGGCCGATACCGGGCTGCGGCTGAAGTACCGCACCGGGGGCATCGAGGCGCACCTCTTCCCCACCCCCGAGCAGCTCGCTGATGTGCTCACCACGGCAGTGGCCGCGGGGCTGCCCTTCAAGCTGACCGCCGGACTGCACGAGGCGATCCGCTACACCAACGACACGACCGGTTTCACCCACCACGGCTTCCTCAACATCGCGCTGGCCACCCAGGCGGCGCGTGCCGGTGAGAGCCGTGAGGTCGTCGCCGGGTGGCTCGCCGAGACCGACCCCGGCCGGCTGGCGGAGGCCGGCGCCACCTCCGACGGCTCGTGGCGCGAGTCCTTCACGTCCTTCGGCACCTGCAGCGTCGGCGAGCCGGCCGACGCCCTGCGGCGCCTTGATCTCTTCCCGGCCTGACCCCCCTTCGTGGCTCGTCCCTCGCACCTCAGGACGACGCCTTCGTCCATCCCCGACCTGAGAGGTCCCCACTCCATGACGACTGCAGCGCAGCGCTTCTCGACCACCGGCTTCGGCCCGGACCACCTGCCCTACGCCTCCTTCTCCCCCGCCGGCGGCGCCCCGCGACTGGGCGTGCGCTTGGGTGACCTGGCGATCTCGCTGCGTGACCTCGTCGCCGCGGTGGCCGCCGCGAGCGGGCCGCGACTGCCCGTCGAGGCCGGCAACGCTGCCTCCGCCGACGACCTCGACCCGCTCCTCGCCGCCGGCCACACCGTGTGGCAGCCGCTGCGCGCCTGGCTGCAGGAGGTGGTGACCACCGATGGTCTCGACGGCGTCGTCGAGGCCGTCGCCAGGCCGGTGACCGACATCGAGCTGCACATGCCCTTCACCGTCGCGGACTACGTCGACTACTACGCCAGCGAGCACCACGCCTCCAACATCGGCAAGATGTTCCGCCCGGATCAGGCGCCGCTGCTGCCCAACTGGAAGCACCTGCCCGTCGGGTACCACGGCCGCGCCGGCACGGTCATCGCCTCCGGCACCGACATCCCGCGCCCCAAGGGCCTGCGCCCGGAGGAAGGGGGGACCCCCAGCTTCGGTCCCTCGCGTCGCCTCGACATCGAGGCCGAGCTGGGCTTCGTGCTCGGCGGCTCCGCCCCGCACGGCGAGGTGTCCGTGGCTCGGGCCGGTGCCGAGCACCTCTTTGGCGTCGTGCTCTTCAACGACTGGTCCGCCCGTGACATCCAGGGCTACGAGTACGTGCCGCTCGGCCCCTACCTCGGCAAGTCCTTCGCCTCGTCGATCTCGCTGTGGGTCACGCCGTGGGACGCGCTGGCCGCTGCCCGCGTCGCGCCGCCGGCCCGCGAGCACGAGCTCGCCGAGTACCTCGACGACTCCGTCGACGGGCCGTGGGGCCTGGACATCACGATGGAGGTGGAGCTCGACGGCCAGGTGCTCTCGCACCCGCCGGCCAGGACCCTCTACTGGACGGCGCCGCAGATGGTCGCGCACATGAGCGTCAACGGAGCCTCGCTGCGCCCGGGCGACTTCTTCGGCTCCGGCACGGTCTCCGGTCCCGAGGTCGACCAGCGCGGGTCCTTCATGGAGCTGTCGTGGGGCGGCAAGGAGCCGCTCGTCCTCGCTGACGGTCGGGAGATGCGATTCCTCGAGGACGGGCAGAGCGTCACCCTGCGCGGCACCGCCCCCGGCGCCGACGGATCGGTCATCGACCTCGGTGAGTGCGTGGGGACGATCCTCCCGGCGACCTGAGCCACGGACGAATGGTAGACGTCTACCCTTTCCAAAAGGTAGACTGACCCCATGGGGCTGAACATCAAGAACGAGCACGTCCACGATCTGGCTCGGCAGGCGGCGGCGGCCACGGGCAAGTCCCAGACCGCCGCCATCGAGGAGGCCCTGACCCGCCTGCTCGCTGACCTCGAGATCGACCCGGAGCAGCGCCACCTCGCCGCCAAGGTTGACCGCGTGCAGAGCGTCGTCCGTGCCTACCTCGACACCCCGGCCGACGCCGACCGCTGCATCGAGCGGGTCGAGGACCTCTTCGACGAGCGGACCGGGCTCTCCCGATGATCGTGGACTCCTCGGCCCTCATGGCGATCATCGAGGGCGAGGTGGACTCCGAGGCTCTCGTGCGGGTGGCCACCTCATCCCGGTGCCGGATGTCGGTGGCCACCCGGCTCGAGGCGTCGATCGTCGCCGATGCCCGGTCCACGTCGCACGGGGCCCGCCTCGATGAGCTGATCGCCGCACTCGAGATCACCATCGAGCCGGTGACCGAGCATCAGGGTGAGATCGCCCGTCGGGCCTACCAGCGGTACGGACGCGGCTCCGGATCACCTGCGCGGCTGAACTACGGCGACTGCTTTTCCTACGCCCTGTCGGTAACAGCAGGCGAGCCCCTGCTCTTCGTCGGTGACGACTTCACCCACACCGACATCATCCCGGCCCTGGCCTGAGCAGGAAGAGCACCGAGCGCGGGTCGCAGCTGGCGAGGATGACGCCGGCTGTTCACGGCGGACGAGCTGGCGGCCGTCTGACAGGAGGCCGTCAAACCGCCGCGCACGACACCCGAGACGACCCTGTCCGGTGGCTCCGGTCGTGACTCGCCCGGTGGATCGCGATTCACCACGAGAGTCATGGCCGGAGGCGCCGGAGCCACCCATCAGATGGCGGTCGGGACGACCTCGGGCGACGGCAGCAGGGGCGCGGGGTAGCACGGGCCGAGACCGCGTCGTCCTCAGTCGAGGTAGGTCGCCGCGCTCTTCGCCGGGCTCAGGTCCAGCCGCCGCAGCAGCTGGGCGTTGAGCGCCACGACCACGGTCGACGCCGACATCAGGATCGCCCCGACGCTCATCGGCAGGACGAAGCCGATCGGCGCGAGGACGCCCGCGGCCAGAGGCACGGAGATCAGGTTGTAGCCACCGGCCCACCAGAGGTTCTGCCGCATCTTGCGGTACGAGGCCCTGGACAGCTCGATGACCGAGAGCACCGAGCGCGGGTCGGAGCTGGCGAGGATGACACCGGCCGAGGCGATGGCCACGTCCGTGCCGGCGCCGATGGCGATGCCGACATCTGCCTGGGCGAGCGCAGGGGCGTCGTTGACGCCGTCACCGACCATGGCGACCTTCCTCCCTTCGCCCTGCAGCTCGGCGACCTTGGCCGCCTTGTCCTGCGGACGCACCCCGGCGAAGACCCGGTCGATGCCCAGCTCCGCGGCGACCGTCTGCGCGACGGCCTGAGCGTCACCGGTGATCATCACGACCTGCGCACCCGCAGCGTGCAGCGCGTCCACGGCGTCACGGGACTCGGGGCGGACCTCGTCGGCCAGGCGCAGCGCGCCGATGACGACTCCGTCGGCCACCACGTGCAGGATGATCGCGCCCTCGTCGCGCCAGGTCTCGACGGCAGTCAGCTCGGCGAGGTCGTGCTGCTCGAGCAGGTAGGGGCCGCCGACCTCGACGACGGTGCCTGCCACCGTGGCCCGCACACCCACCGCGGGCGACGACGAGAAGTCCACTGCCGCAGGTACATCGAGGCCACGTGAGGTCGCGGCACCGACGATGGCGCGAGCCAGCGGGTGCTCGCTGTCGCCCTCGGCCGCAGCAGCCAGCAGGAGGACCTCGTCCTCGGAGTGCTCGCCGACGGGCTCGATGCCGGTGACCGTGGGCTCGCCCTTGGTCAGCGTGCCGGTCTTGTCGAAGAGCACGGTGTCGACGGTGCGCATGGACTCGAGTGCGAGGCGGTCCTTGATGAGCACCCCACCGCGGGCGGCGCGCTCGGTCGCGATCGAGACCACGAGTGGGATCGCCAGACCGAGTGCGTGGGGGCAGGCGATGACCAGGACGGTGATCGTGCGGATGACGGCGCTGTCGGGCATCCCGAGCAGGGACCAGACCACGGCCGTGACGAGCGCGGAGCCGAGTGCGAACCAGAAGAGCCACCCGGCAGCGGTGTCGGCGATGCGCTGGGCGCGCGAGGAGGAGGCCTGCGCGTCGGTGACGAGCCGCTGGATCCCGGCGAGCGCGGTGTCGTCGCCGGTCGCGGTGATCTCCACCCGCAAGCCGGAGTCGGTGGCGACGGTCCCGGCGACGACGGGCTCCCCCTTCGCGCGGCGGACCGTCCTGGACTCGCCGGTGACCATCGACTCGTCCATGCTGGCCGAGCCGTCGACGACGGTGCCGTCCGCGGGGACCGCGGCGCCGGGGCGGACGATGACGACGTCACCGACCTCGAGGTCGTCCGGGGCCACCGCGACCACCTGGTCACCCTCGACCCGCTCCGCCTCGTCCGGCAGGAGCGCAGCCAGGGAGTCCAGCGCGGAGGTGGTCTGGGCGAGCGAGCGCATCTCGATCCAGTGGCCGAGCAGCATGATGACGACCAGGAGCGCCAGCTCCCACCAGAAGCTCAGCTCGTGGTGCAGCACACCGAGGCTCGCGCCCCACGAGGCGACGAAGGCGACGGTGATGCCGAGCGCAATGAGCAGCATCATCCCCGGCTTGCGGTCGCGGATCTCGGACACCGCTCCGGTGAGGAAGGGGCGGCCACCCCAGACGTACATGATCGTCCCGAGGACCGGCGAGACCCACCGCGCCCACTCCCCCTGCGGCAGGTCGTAACCGATGAGGTCGGCGAACATGTCGTTGAAGCCCACGACC
>JAKDKQ010000151.1 GCA_030453295.1 Janibacter sp. | reverse complement strand
CCCCCGACTATTCCCCACATACTGCTCGCAAGGCCGGCCAGTGGAGTCGACCAAGGAGAATTGGGTACATGAAAAGACGAGTATCGGTGCCGCTGCTCTCAGCACTGACCTTGGGTGTGGCAACGGCAGCCTTTGCCGGCAGCACCTACGCAGGGTTCAGCACCACGGTCGCACCGTTCAACGGGAGCGGATACACGAGCTACCAGACGAAGGCCATCAGCGGAGCCCGCGGCAACGTCATCACCACGTCTGTCGGCGGCAGCTACAAGGTCGATGCGCGAATGCAGTCATCCTCGGGAACGGGAGACTGGCAGCGCGACCTGACCGACGGGTCGAGTCGTGAGTTGTCGAACAACGTCAGCAAGGGAAAATTGGCTCGGGTCCAGTTCAGCAATGACCTGAGCACCAAGGTCTCGGTCCAGGTCGCTGGTAGCTGGCGCAGCAGGTAGCGAAACTTGAAGACTGGGGTGCCCTGCGCGGGGCACCCCAGTCTCACGCTGAGAGGAAGCACGTGAATCGACGCCTTGTGCACCCCGTGTCCGTGGGTCTGGTCATCGTGCTCATGCCGTTGATCAACGGCATGCTGTCGATGCGCGGCACAGATCTGCGAGACCCGTACGACCACTTCGAGTTGGCCCTGAGCAACTATCTCCCACTCCTCTTCCCCCTCCTCGCCTCCCTGTTGTATGCACCGCGAGTGGCGCTGGAGACCGCGCAAAACTTCGCATCGCCGGCCCAAGCTCGGTTGGGCCGACGTCGCTACGTGCTGGGCCATGTCACTCAGGCGGCCGCGTGGGGGTTTGCCGTCTTTGCGACGTCCATCCTTGCCACGTGGATCTACACCATGTACATCGCGCCCCACGCCGGGACCCTGTACGTCCCACAGGGAGACTCTCTCGATCCCTCCAGCCGGACGACCTTCGGTCAACTCATGCACGTCAGTCCGGTTGTCTACGTGGTCTTTTACGCAGCATGGGTCGGTCTCCACGGCGCGCTGTACTCGGTCGCTGCCGTCATCTGCGTCTACCTCATCGGTCAACGGGTTGTGGCCTTGGCAACTCCCATGGTCGTCGTCTTTGTCGCCGACTTCGCGCTGGCTGTTCTTGGCCTGGAGAGGTTCACCCTGACCGGCGCCCCCTTCCCTGGAAGCATGGACCAAGGACCGATGTGGGCGCCATTGATCACCACCTGCCTGATCATCTGCGTCATCGCGTCGGCGACGCGGCGATCTCTGCGAACGGACATCATCCCGGCGGGGTTCGCTTGATGGTTTCCGTCTCGCGCCGTCATGTCGGGGTGGTAGCCGTCGTCGCACTCCTTGCCTTCGCCATGACGATCAGGACTCGGTCCGCTCTCGACTCCATCGGGGCGAGCGCGGAGATCGGGGCGAGCGGGGGAGACATCGTCGTCGGCACCTTGAGCGACCCCGTCTTCATGACCCTCTTCGTGGTGCCGGCGGTGACCCTCATGATCGCCATCAGTACGGCGGAGCGGTCCAACCACCAGTGGTTACTGCGCCAAGGTTCGCATTTCGCACACCTCCAAACGCGTGCACTGCGCGGCCTTGGCACTGGCGCTCTCACGGGGGCAGTCATCACGCTCATCGCCGTACTCGCGTGCGGGAGGCTCGGGTCCGTGGCGCAATGGAGCCCACTCGTCACCTCCGGGTCGCCCGCCGTGGGGGTCATCGAAGCGTTCGCAGATCGCGGGCTCACCCCTGTGGCTGCGCTCCTGCTCCAGATCACGTCCTTGGCGATGTGGTCAGCCGTCGTCGGAGCGGCGTGCGCACTGCTCGCGCTCCGCATCCGCGGACTCTGGTTCACGGCAGCCGTAGCCGCGCTGGCGCTGACCCCGCTCCTCGTCTATCACTCCTGGCCCCTCAGCGCGGGGAGCAATCCCATCAACGCTGTCCTCGCCTTTCACGGCGTGGGCCTCGGAGCGCCCACATACTCCGGGCCCACCATCTCCGTCGGACTCGTGGCCGTCATATTGGGGGTGACCTGGCTGCGGGAGCGCGGACGCACCGTGCAGTTCAGCGCTCGGCATGTGCACCTCCTCATCGTGACAACAGGCGCGCTCCTGCTCTTCGGAGCCGACTCGACAGCCACGCTTGACGGCATCGTCAGAAGCGTCAACTACGGCGCAGGGGAGGAGTCGTGGTCGATCACCTACTGGGCGTACTCCACTATCGTCTGGCTCGGGGGCGCCTACCTTCTCGTCGTGCGGTGGTCATCCCTCCTCAGCGAACGATCTGAGACCCTCCTCATCAGGTGTGGTTCGGTGACCCCACTACTCCTGCGGGAGTGCCGTTACGGTGTGCTGTTCGCGGCCTCCCTTGCCCTGTGGTCCTTGGCTCTCGCCGCCGTCATCGCAGTGACCACGGGAGCTTCACTGGACGTCAGCACGACGACCCTGGTCCACCAGGCGGTCAACGGACCGCTACAACTGATGGTGTACGGGACGACGGCGGGGGCCGCCATGCTGTGGAGCCAACGCAGCACAGCTGGCCTCGCCGCGCTCGGTGCCTGTCTGACCCTGAGCCTTCCCATCAGCAACCCTGGTTTCGTTCTTCCCTTCGGACTCGCCGGGCACGGTGCCATGGACTCGATCAGCATCACGCGGATATCTCTCACCCTCTCCACCGCCATGATCATCGCCGGCGCAGCAGTCGTGCTGGCGGCAAAATCTCGCCCCTTCGACATCCAATGAGGTCCCATGCCTGCCGTAGTTGAGCTGCGAAATGTTGACAAGTCCTTCAAGGGGCTAGAGGTCCTCCGCGGAGTGGACCTGGAGATCCACCAAGGAAAAATTCACGGCATCCAAGGGCCGAACGGGTCGGGCAAGTCAGTCATCTTCAAACTCATCTGCGGCTTTTTGACCCCAGACTCCGGAGAGGTTCTCGTTCACGACTCGTTGAAGCGACCAGGCGATACCTTCCCCACTGGATTCGGGGTCATCATCGACCGACCAGGCTTCCTCGGCGGAAGCACCGGCCTCGACAACCTCCTCGAGCTGGCAAAAATCCAGGGCCGAGTCGGTCGAGACGAGGTTGTTGCCGCGATGGAGCGAGTGGGCTTGCAGCCGGGAGCCCGACAAAAGGTTCGCAACTACTCCTTGGGGATGAAGCAAAAGCTGGCTCTGGCGCAAGCCTTCATGGAGGGTCAGCAGGCCCTCCTACTCGACGAGCCCTTCAACGCGCTGGACCGCAGCAGCGTGGAGATCGTCCGTCAACTGCTGATGGAACTGCGCGCTGAAGGACGCACCATCGTCCTGACAAGCCACAACCAAGCCGACATCGACGCCCTCTGCGACCATGTGTGGCTCCTGGATGACCACGCACTGGAGCCCGTGCGCTGAGCCCTCTCGGAAGGTGAGTGCTCAGCCACGGGCTCTGAGGGGGAGATAGGCCGCGAGGTCGGTGCGCTGACCGCTGACGCGGACCCTCCCTTCGGCCACACCATCGGCCCAGGCGAGGTCACCGACGGCCAGTTCCAACCACGTCTGCGGGTCGGTCTCCACGACCGCGGGCGGGGTCCCGCGGGTGTGGATCGGCCCCTCCACGCACTGCGCTGCGGCGAAGGGGGGAACGCGCACCTCCACGCTGCGGCCGGGGGCTGCGTCGGCCAGCTCCGCGACGGTGTGGCGCACAGCGGTCGCCAGTGTCCCCCGGTCCGCGGCCGCCGGGTCGGCGGTCCACACGCGCAGCGCGGCCCACCCTTCTTCCACGGGGATCCGTCGTCGTCCAGCCACGGGGCCATCCTCGCACCGCCCAACGTTCACCCTTCAGTCAGGATTCGTCCTCCCTAAGTCCTGCATCCGTCTTCGCGGTAGGGCACAGTGCCTCGTGGTGGCCCGTGTCGGGCCCGTCACACCGTTGTGTTCTGGGAGGAACCCGATATGTCCATCACGAGACCGTCCCTCACGAGGCGGTACGCGTCGCTGCTCGTCGGCGCGGGCGCCGTCACCACGCTCGTCGCGAGCGCAGGCGCCGCCCACGCAGCCGACCCGGTCCAGCCGGGCGGCATCGATCCGTCGCTCACGACCGTCAACCTGCTCAACATCAACGACTTCCACGGTCGCATCGACGACAACAACACCGGTGAGCTGGGCAAGGCCTTCGCCTGCACCGTTGTCTCCACCCGGGCGGCGCTCGGCGAGGAGTCCACCGCGCTGCTGTCCGCCGGCGACAACATCGGGGCCTCCCCCTTCACCTCCGCCTCCCAGGAGGACCTGCCGACGATCACCTTCCTCAACGCGCTCGGCCTCGAGGCCACCGCCGTCGGCAACCACGAGTTCGACCGCGGTTTCTCCGATCTCACCGGTCGCGTGGACCAGGCAGCCGACTTCAACCTGCTCGGCGCCAATGTCTACGAGCGCGGCACCACGACGCCCGCACTCGAGGAGTACGAGGTCATCGAGGTCAACGGGCTGCAGGTCGCCGTCATCGGTGCGGTCACCCAGCAGACCCCGTCGCTCGTGTCCCCGCAGGGCGTGGCCGGTCTCGACTTCGGCGACCCGGTCGCCGCGGTCAACCGCGTCGCCGCACAGCTCAAGGACGGCGACGCGACCAACGGCGAGGCCGACATCGTCGTCGCCGAGTACCACGAGGGCGCGACGTCCGGTGCGGACAGCAGCAGCCTCGCGGACCAGATCGCCGGGGGCGGCGCCTTCGCGGACATCGTCGAGGACACGACCGGCGAGGTCGACGCGATCTTCACCGGCCACACCCACATGGACTACGCGTGGGATGCCCCGGCCCCTGGTGGCGGCACCCGCCCGATCATCCAGACCGGCTCCTACGCCAGCAACCTCGGCCAGGTGCAGCTCGGCTTCGACACCGAGACGCGCAAGGTCACGCAGTACTCGGCGAGCAATGTCGCCGCGGGTGCCGTGACGCCCGAGTGCGAGGCGAACTCGACCTACACGTCCGCCGCGCAGATCGTCGACGCAGCCGTCGCCGACGCCGAGGTGCTCGGCAAGACCGTCATCGGTGAGGTTTCGGACGACATCACGACCGCGGTCAAGACCGATGGCGGTCGCGACGACCGCCAGCGCGAGTCGACCCTGGGCAACCTCACGGCCGACATCTGGCTCGACGCGCTCAACCAGCCGGGCCGTTCCGGTGCCGACATCGGGATCATGAACCCCGGCGGCCTGCGTGACGAGCTCTCCTACGCCCCCACGGGCGACGAGGCTCCCGGCGAGGTCACCTACGCGGAGGCTGCGTCGATCAACCCCTTCGCCAACACGATGATGACCGTCGACATCACCGGCGCGCAGTTCATCACCCTCCTCGAGCAGCAGTGGCAGCCCGCGGGCAGCTCGCGGCCCTTCCTCAAGCTCGGGCTGTCGGACAACGTCACCTACACCTACGACCCCGACGCCACGCAGGGCAGCCACATCACCTCCGTCGCCGTCGGCGGCCAGCCGATCGACGAGGCCGCGACCTACACCGTCGCGTCCGGGTCCTTCCTCATCGGTGGCGGTGACAACTTCACCGTGCTGCAGGAGGGTGCCAACGCCAAGGACACCGGCCTGATCGACAC
>JAKDKQ010000004.1 GCA_030453295.1 Janibacter sp. | reverse complement strand
GCGGCCACATCATCAGCCTCGCGCGCGGCCTGTCCTTCAACGGCCTGGCCAACGGTCAGATGATCGCCGCGATCAACGCCGGCGCGCACGCCAACCCCACCTTCGCCGGCGACACGATCTACGCCTGGTCGGAGGTGCTCGAGCGGATCGAGCTGCCCGGCCGCACCGATGTCGCGGCCCTGCGCCTGCGCACCGTCGCCACCAAGGACACCCCGTGCGCCGACTTCCCCTACAAGGGTGAGGACGGCAAGTACCTGCCCGAGGTCGTGCTCGACCTCGACTACACGGTCCTCATGCCGCGTCGTACCGTCTGATCGTCGGCCGCACGACGCAGGATAGGCGCGTGAGCCACCCGCCCGTCGTCACCGCTCGATCCCGCGTCGGGATCTGGGTCATCGCTGCCCTGGTCACCACCGTCCAGGCCGTCGGTGCCTGCTTCCGACACGAGCGGTACCTCACCGGCATGGACCTGACGATCTTCAGCCAGGTGGCACGTCACCTGGCTGCCGGTCAGGTGCCGTACAGCGAGGTCAAGGGGGCGGACTACCCCATCTTCGGCGACCACCTCCACCCGGTGGTCCTCGTCCTGGGTCTGCCGTGGCGCCTGTGGGGCGATCCTCGCTCCCTGCTCGTCACCCAGGCGATCTGTGTGGGTGTCGCCGTGGCAATCGTCGGTCTCCTGGCACTGGAACGCCTGGGCGCCCGTCTCGCCTTCCTGCTCACGCTCCTGCTCGGGTTGTCGATCGGCGTCCAGTCGGCGCTCCTCTTTGACCTGCACGAGGTGGCGATCGGTGCGCCGCTCGTGGCTCTGGCCGGCGTGGACTTCGTGCGCGAGAGGTGGCGTCGGTGCGCGCTCTGGGTCGCGCTCTTTCCGCTCGTGAAGGAGGACATGGCAGTCCTCATGCTCGGCTTCGCGCTCGCCCTGCTCGTCGCCGGTCAGCGCAAGCTGGCAGCGGCACTGGCCGTGTGGGCCGTGGCAGCGCTCACGCTGGCGCTTCGGGTGATCATCCCGCTCTTCAACCCTCGCGGGGTCTACCCGTACTCGGGTACGACGGATGTCGCGCCCGAGTACCTGTGGCGCAGTCTGGTCACCGACGGCAGGGGGACGATCGCGATCCTCGTCCTCATCGCGAGCGCCGGGCTGCTCGCCCTTCGCTCGCCGCTCGTGCTGGCTGCGGCGGCACCTCTGGGGCTGCGGATGCTCTCGTCGAACGCGTCCTATTGGGGACTCGACTACCACTACTCACTGCTGCCAGCCATCGTCCTCGCGTGCGCCGCCGTCGATGGACTCGCCCGCACCCGATCGGACCTACTGCGTCGGTCCACGGTCGCGCTCGCCGTCGTGGTCGGGATGTGGGCGATGTGGACGGGCCCTCTGCACACCGAGCTCAGGCGCTCCCTGACGCCCTGCGAACGATGCGAGGTGGCCGGCCAGGCTGTCGCGCAGATCCCTGTGGGCGCGCAGGTCGCCGCCGACGACCTGCTGACACCTCATCTCATGGGCGACCGCACCGTGCTGCACGTCTACCCCAACTACACAGCCGAAGAGCAGCGCCGTCCCGAGTGGCTGCTGCTGGACCGGCACACCACGACCGGGCGACACGCCCATGGACGCCCGTGGGTGCAGGACCTGATCACGCAATCCCAGGACCACGATGGATACCGCATCGTCTGGGAGCGGGACGGGTACGTCGTCCTGCGTCGCTGACGGGCTTCGGCTCAGCCCCTGCACCGGCCTGGCCAACCGGGCAGATGAACGCCGCGATCAGCGCGGGCGCGCACGCCGACTCGACCCTCGTCGGCGGTACCGGTCCCTACCTCGCGAAGACCTCGAGTAGCACGGCGTGCTCGACCGCCGGGTCATCGACCTGCTCACCGCCACCACCGAGGGACCCGCCGAGCAGCTCGGGAGGCGCGGGGAAGTCGTCGGGCAGGGCCGCGTTGTAGAGCCGGTGCTCCTCGAGTGACTCGATGGCGTCGTCGAGGTGCCCGGTGACATCGACATAGTGGGTGGGGTTCGCGCTGGCAGTGACCGCGACCGCCGTGACCTCCCACGGCTCGAGTCCGTCGGCAACGAGCTCGGGGAAGATCCACCGGTTGCTGCAGTCGGCCGTCGCGTCGAGCGTGGCGAGGCCGACGGCACGGTGATCGGCCTGGTTGAGGGCGCCATTGGGGAAGCTCTGCGCATGGGTCAGCGTGATGACCAGGTCGGGACGGGCGCGACGGATCGCGGCCGCGATGTCGCGACGCAGGGCGATGCCGTACTCGATGACGCCGTCCGAGTGGTTGCCGAACTCGACCTCCTGGACGCCGACGACCGAGGCGCTCGCGCGCTCCTCGTCGGCACGCGCAGCCGCCGCCTCCACCGGGTCCATCGTGTCGATGCCCGCCTCACCGCGGGTCAGCAGGAAGTAGCGCACCCGCTTGCCGGCTGCGGTCCACTTCGCGACAGCTGCGGACAGTCCGTACTCGATGTCGTCGGGGTGGGCGACGACGCAGAGGACGGAGTCAAAGGTGGATTCGTCGAGAGCGGCCAGGGCAGGCGGGGTGGTCACGGTGACGTCAGACCGTCGGGCCGGTGTCGCCCTGCTCCTGGCGCTGGTACTCGGCGCGGGACTTTTCCTGCGCCCGACGCACCCTTTCTTGCGCGGCGCGCATCGGGTCGAGCTCGTTGAGCAGCTCGCGGGCAGCCTGCACGTGCTTGTGCTCGGTGAAGACCTCGTAGCGCGAGGCGACGACCTGGCTGACCGAGGTGAAGTCCCGCTGTCCACCGGTGGACCGATATCCCAGGTAGGCCCAGACCGCACCAAAGAGCGCGCCGATGACGACGGTGGAGAGCATCCGCGTGACCAGGCCGTCGCCCCCTTCGAACATCGTGAAGACCAGCCCGACGAAGACACCGATCCAGATGCCCGACAGGAGCCCGCCCAGCACGACCTTGCCGCTGGTCAGCCGCCCCCGCACTCGCTCGATCTGCTTGAGGTCGGTGCCGACGATCATGACGTCCTGGACCGGAAACTCCTTGTCCGCCAGGTAGTCGACTGCACGCTGGGCCTCGGCGTAGGTGTCGAAGGTGTCCAGCGACATCGGGTATTCGAGCCGCATGTGCTGCTGCATCGGCGCGGTCATGTGGGGCTGGGTGCTCATACCTCCAGTGTCCCACCTCTCGAAGGGAGGTCTGGCAGGGTGGCCGAACATGACCGGTCCCGCACTGCTCCCCCTGACCATCCGCCGTCTCGACCGCAGCGCCGCAGTCCTGCAAGCCCGAGGCCGGACCCCCTCGCTCGTCACTGGGGCAGTCCGTGACGGCCAGCTCATATGGTCGAGTGCGCGCGGCACCTTCGCGCCCGACGTCGACCCCCTCGACGTCCAGTACCGGATCGGGTCGATCACCAAGACCTTCGTCGCGGTCGCCGTGATGCAGTTGCGCGATGCCGGGCGACTCCGGTTGACCGACCCGATCGGTGATCACGTGCCGGACACTCCCTTCGGCGCCGTGACGATCGCCCAGCTGCTCACCCACACCGCTGGCCTCTCAGCCGAGCTGCCCGGCTCGTGGTGGGAGCGCTCCCCCGGGCCCGACCGCGAGGGCCTGCACGAGGCGATGCGTACCGGAACCACCCTCAATCGCGCTGGCCGGCGCGTGCACTACTCCAACCTCGGCTTCGCCGTGCTCGGACAGCTGGTCGAGCGACTGACCTCACGCGGCTGGGCCGAGGTCGTCACCGACGAGATCCTCACACCCCTGGGGATGGAGCGGACCACGGCGCTGCCGTCCGCTCCCTTCGCCACCGGGTATGCCGTGCACCCGCACGCGGACGTCCTCCTCCCGGAGGCGATCCAGGACACCCAGGCGATGGGACCCGCAGGTCAGCTCTGGTCGACTCTCCCGGACCTGGGGCGCTGGGCAGCCGTCATCAGCGGCGACACCGGCGGTGTCATCTCCACCGACACCCTCGACGAGATGTGCGAGCCGAGCGTGGTCGACGACTCACCTGACGGCTCACGCACCCGCGGGCTCGGCTTCGAGATGATCCGCCAGCGAGGCCGGCTCCTAGTCGGGCACGGCGGCTCGATGCCCGGCTTCCAGGCCCGCGTGCGGGTCGAGCGTGCAACCCGTACCGGCGTGGTCTCGATGCTCAACGCCACCACGCCCACCGCGGTGAGCGATGTCGAGGACCCCTTCGACATCCTCGAGGAGTGCGAGCCCCGCCTGCCTGATGCGTGGGTCGCCCAGGAAGACGTCCCGGCCCGACTGCTCGCCCTCACCGGATCGTGGTTCTGGGGCACCTCCGAGGGCGTACTGCGTGTGCAGGGCGAGGGCTGGCTGCGCCTGGACCACGTCTCGGGGATGCTCTCGACCAGTCGCTTCCGGCCCACCGGGGAGGACACTTGGACGGGGCTGGAGGGTTATTTCCGCGGTGAGACCCTCAGGGTCATGCGTGACGATGACGGCGCACCCCGACACCTCGACATCGGGACCTTCGTGCTCACGCGGCGCCCCTACGAGCCCGGCGAGCTCATCCCCGGCGGCATGGACGCAGGTGGCTGGCCCACCGCCGGAGAATGACGGAACGGGCGGCCCAGATGGGTCCGCCCGTTCCTTTTCGGGCTCTTCACAGATGAGGGTGTAGTGCCTGTCGGCGCGTCGGTCCCGGGGTAGGCGTCGAGGCCTTCCGAAGATGGAAGTTCTGACGCTCACCATCTGGAAGACCTCGACGTGCTTGACGCTACCTTCACTGCTCCTGACCTGACCACCTTCGCCCGCTTGGACGGGCTCGGGTTGGAGGTGACCGGGCAGCGCCTCGAGCCGGGCCGGGCGGTGCTGGCCTGCCGCGTGCTCGAGCCTGATGCGTGGTGCCGGCGCTGTGGCTGCGAAGGCGTCCCGCGTGACACCGTCGTCCGCGAGTTGGCGCACGAACCGCTGGGATGGCGCCCGACGACGCTGGCGGTCACAGTCCGGCGCTACCGCTGCACCGGATGCGGCCACGTGTGGCGCCAAGACACCACCGCAGCGGCCGAGCCTCGCGCGAAGCTCTCCCGGCGTGGGCTGGCGTGGGCCCTGGCCGGGATCGTGTGCCAGCACCTGTCCATCGCCCGCGTCGCCGCAGGGCTGGGGGTGGCGTGGAACACCGCCAACGACGCTGTCCTGGCTGAGGGCAAGCGCGTCCTGATCGACGACGAGCACCGTTTCGACGGCGTACGCGTGGTCGGCGTCGATGAGCACGTGTGGCGCCACACCCGGCGCGGGGACAAGTACGTCACCGTCATCATCGACCTGACACCGATCCGCGACGGCAGCGGCCCGGCACGGCTGCTGGACATGGTCGAGGGCCGCTCCAAGCAGGTGTTCAAGGAGTGGCTCGCCGCCCGCCCCGACACGTGGCGGCAAGCCGTCGAGGTGGTCGCGATGGATGGCTTCACCGGCTTCAAGACCGCCGCTGCTGAAGAGCTGCCCGAGGCCGTCGCGGTCATGGACCCCTTCCACGTCGTCCGCCTCGCCGGTGATGCCCTGGATCAGTGCCGACGCCGGGTCCAACAAGAACTGCACGGGCACCGCGGCCGCAAAGACGACCCTCTCTACCGGGCACGCCGCACACTGCACACCGGTGCCGGTCTGCTCAACGACAAGCAACAGACCCGCCTGGAAGAGCTGTTCGCGATCGAAGAGCACGTGCCCGTCGAGGCGACCTGGGGGATCTATCAGCGGATGATCGCCGCCTACCGCGAGAAGGACCGCGTCCTGGGCCGCGCCGCGATGGAAGCCCTCATCGATGCGATCGGCCACGACGTGCCCGCCGGACTGAGCGAGCTGCGCAAGCTCGGCCGCACACTGACCAACCGAGCCAGTGACGTGCTGGCCTACTTCGAGCGGCCCGGCACCAGCAACGGACCCACAGAAGCGATCAATGGCCGACTGGAACACCTACGCGGCTCGGCCCTGGGCTTCCGCAACCTCACGAACTACATCGCCAGATCCCTGCTCGAGTCCGGCGGCTTCAGACCGCAACTACACCCTCATCTGTGAAGAGCCCCTTTTCGTCCCGAGGATCAGCCCTTGAGCGGGTAGTCCTTCAAGATCGACTTGCCGATGATCATCTTCTGGATCTCAGCCGTGCCCTCACCGATGAGCAGCATCGGGGCCTCGCGGTAGAGGCGCTCGATCTCGTACTCCTTGGTGTAGCCGAAGCCACCGTGGATGCGGAAGGACTGCTCGACGACGTCGGCGCAGTACTCGGCGGCCATGTACTTCGCGATGCCGGCCTCGAGGTCGTTGCGCTCGCCCTTGTCCTTCAGGCGGGCGGCCTTGACCATCAGCTGGTGGCCGGCCTCGACCTTGGCCGCCATGTCGGCGATGCGGAAGAGGATGCCCTGGTGGTCGATGATCTTCTTGCCGAAGGTCTCGCGCTGCTGGGCGTACTCGATGCCCAGCTCGAAGGCGCGCATCATCAGGCCGCAGGCCCGCGAGGCGACGTTGACGCGACCGACCTCGACGCCGTCCATCATCTGGTAGAAGCCCTTGCCGGGCTCGCCGCCGAGGAGCTGTGCGGTGGTCGTCTTGTGGTTGTCGAAGATCAGCTCGGTGGTGTCGACACCCTTGTAGCCCATCTTCTCGATCTTGCCGGGGACGGTGACGCCCTGCGCGGTCTCGCCGAAGCCCTCGGTCTTGTCGATGAGGAAGGTCGACATGTTCTTGTACGGCCCCTCGGCACCGGTGTCGGTGCGGCACAGGACGGCCACGAGGTTGGCGGAGCCACCGTTGGTCAGCCACATCTTCTGACCGTTGATGACCCACTCGTCACCCTCACCCTTGACGGCCTTGGTCTTGATGGCGGAGACATCGGAGCCGAGCGCCGGCTCGCTCATCGAGAAGGCGCCGCGGATCTCACCGGTGGCCATCTTGGGCAGGTAGTGCTGCTTCTGCTCCTGCGTGCCGTGCTTGAGGATCATGTACGCCACGATGAAGTGGGTGTTGATGATGCCCGAGACCGGCATCCAGCCGCGCGCGATCTCCTCGACGCACAGCGCGTAGGTCAGCAGCGACTCGCCGAGACCGCCGAACTCCTCGGGGATCATCAGACCGAAGATCCCCATCTCCTTCATCTGGTCGACGATCTTCTGCGGGTACTCGTCGGCGTGCTCGAGCTCCTGCGCGACGGGGATGATCTGCTCGTCGACGAACTCCTTGACCAGCTTGAGCAGGTCCTGCTGCTCCTCGGTGAGTCCGTCGGTCGTCTGCAGTCGGGACATGCGTCCACCTTCGTTGTTCGGGGTGTGTGGCTTTGGCCCCAGTATCCCAGCGCGCACCTCCTCCCGCCACGGTGTCCGCGGGTGTCCTCGGCCACGCCCTGACGTGGTGGCACCACACCCTCGAGACATGACGAAGGGGGATGAGCCGCGGCTCATCCCCCTCGTCCGTGCTGTCCGTGGCTCAGTAGACCCAGACCCGGTGGCCGATGGGGGCCAGGCCGGAGCTCCAGACGTAGTTGATCGCGGCGTTGGACAGGCGCGCGCAGCCGTGCGAGGCCGCGTAGGCGGGGATCGACGGCGAGCCGTGCAGGGCGATGCCGCCATTGAAGTACTTCGGTCGCCACAGCTCGCCGAGCGGGGCGTACCGCATCCCGTTGATCTGGCGGAAGATCCTGAACTTGCCACGCGGGGTGCGCCAACCGGCCGCTCCCGTGCTGGTGTTGAAGACCCACTTGGTGCGGCCGTTGACCACGAAGAGCATGATCTGGCGATCGAGCTCGATCTCGATGACGGTCCCGCTGCGATCGCGCGGCACCTTGCGGCCCATCCGATCGATCTGGGCTCGCGTCGCCGGGTCCGCCACGCCGGTGCGCGGCAGGCGGTAGACCTTTTGCACGGCCATGACAGCCTGCTGCGTGGTCTGGCCGTAGACGCCGTCGCTGCCGGAGTGCCAGTAGCCCTGCTTGAGCAACCGCACCTGGAGCGCCTTGACGTCGCTGCCCCGGTCGCCCGGTCGCAGCGTCGTGGTGGTCGTCGGCGGCGGGTCGGACGGCGGCGTGGAGGAGCCCAACTTGTGGACGACGTTCCACGTGTTGCCGCCGCAGATGCCGTCCACGACGAGGTGGTAGTCGCGCTGCATCGCCATCAGCGCCGAGCGGGTCATGGAGCCGAAGATGCCGTCGGCAACACCGGGCGAGTACCCACCGGCCCTCAGCTTGAGCTGCAGCTCACGCACATAGACATTGCGGCTGCCCAGCCTGATGGTGGGGTGGATCGGCGTGGCTGCGGCCGGGGTCATGAAACCCACGCCCGCGATGGCTGTGGCAGCGGCCGTGGCGAGGCTGCCGCGCATGAGCAGTCGACGCTGAGGCGATGCCTCCACCTCGACCGTGGCATGACGTGCTGAGTAGGTGCTCATCTGCAGTTTTCCTTATCCTCCGTGGAGAGCCCCCTGAAGCTCTCCTTGCCCCCTCAGACGCGCCACACACTGCTGTGGTTGCCCGAGATGTGAAAGATCTTAGGCCCACCGGCACCGCATCGTGGCCAGGTTGTGGACGAACGGCGATCCGCCCCCTCCGAGGCGCCCCCTCGAGGGGTCTCACGTGCAGGCCGGAGGGGGCCTTCGACAGCTCTCAGATCACGAGCGTGCAGTGATCGCCTCGTGCGTCGCGAGCACCCGTCGCGCGATGTCGACGTGCAGGTTCTCGATCATCTTGCCGTTGTGGGTGACGACGCCCTTGCCGGCGCCCTCCTCCCACGCCTGCAGGATCCCCTGCGCCTCCTCCACGGCCTCCGGGCTCGGGGCGAAGGTCGTGTTGCAGACCTCGACCTGACCGGGGTGGATCAGGGTCTTGCCGTCGAAGCCCATGTCGCGACCCTGCTCGCACTCCGCGGTGAAGCCCTCGAGGTCCTTGACCGCGTTGTACACGCCGTCGAGGACCGCGATGCCGGCCTCACGTGCCGCCAGGAGCGACCACGACAGAGCAGTGAGAAGGGGGGCGCGCCCGGGGACGTGGTCGGCCTGCAGCTCCTTGACCAGGTCGTTGGTCCCCATGACGAAGGCGACGAGGCGGTCAGAGGCCTGGGCGATCTCGCGGATGTTGAAGATCGCGGCGGGCGTCTCGATCATCGCCCAGAGCTTGGTGTGCTCGGGGGCGCCGGCGGCCTCCATCGCCGCGACGAGCTGACGCACCTCGTCGGCCGAGTTGACCTTGGGCACGACGATGCCGTGCGGACCGGCCTTCGACGCGGCCGCGATGTCCTCGTCGTGCCACTGGGTGCCGATGCCGTTGACCCGGATCGTCAGCTCACGATCGCCGTACTCACCGGACTGCACTGCGGCGCAGGCGGCCTCGCGCGCAGCGGGCTTGTCGTCGGGACCGACGGCGTCCTCGAGGTCGAGGATCAGGGCGTCGACCGGGAGGGTCTTGGCCTTGTCCAGCGCACGGGCGTTGGAGCTCGGCATGTAGAGGACCGAGCGGCGGGGGGTGTAGGTGCTCTCGGTCATGACTCAGGCCTTCGCGTAGAGCTCGGCGAGCTCCGGGTCGTTGGCGGACAGCCGCTCGGCGAGCTCGAGGATGACCATGCACTGCTTCCAGGAGGCGTCGTCCTCCATCTTGCCGTCGATCATCACCGCACCCGCGCCGTCGGGCATGGCCTCCTTGACGCGGCGGGCGTGCGCGACGTCCTCCGCGGAGGGGCTGAAGACCCGCTTGGCGATCTCGATCTGCACCGGGTGCAGGCTCCAGGCGCCGACGCAGCCGAGGAGGAAGGCGTTGCGGAACTGGTCCTCGCAAGCGACGACGTCCTTGATGTCGCCGAAGGGACCGTAGAAGGGGAAGATCCCGTGCATCGCGCAGGCGTCGACCATGCGGGAGATCGTGTAGTGCCACAGGTCCTGCTGGAAGACGGTGCGCTGGCCCTGGTAGTCCGGGGTGCCGTCGGTGCCCTTGGTCGGGTCCTGACGCACGAGGTAGCCGGGGTGGCCGCCACCGACGCGGGTGGTCTTCATCCGACGGTCGGCCGCGAGGTCGGCCGGGCCGAGCGAGATGCCCTGCATCCGCGGGCTCGCACCGGCGATCGCCTCGACATTGGCGACACCGCGAGCCGTCTCGAGGATCGCGTGGATCATGATCGGGCGCTGGACGCCCCCCTTCGCCTCGAGCTGGGCGAGGAGCCGGTCGACGTAGTGGATGTCCTCGGGGCCCTGGACCTTGGGGACCATGATGACGTCGAGCTTGTCGCCGACCTCGGTCACGAGGGTGGTCAGGTCGTCGAGGACCCACGGGCTGTCGAGGGCGTTGACGCGGGTCCACAGCTGGGTGTGCTCACCGAAGTCGACCTCCTTGGCGATCTTGACCAGACCGGCGCGGGCCGCCTCCTTCTTGTCCGCGACGACGGCATCCTCGAGGTTGCCCAGCAGCACGTCGGAGACGCCGACCATGGCAGGGACCTTGGCCGCCATCTTTTCGTTGCTGGGGTCGAAGAAGTGGATCATCCGGCTGGGGCGGGCGGGCACCTCGCGGACGGGCGTGGGGGCACCGACGGCCAGCGGGGTGAAGAAGTCCTTGGCACTGCGCATGTGTGGCTCGAGTCCTCTCAGGGGGAGCGAAGGGGGGATCTCCGCGAAACCTAACGCACGGGGGCTCACGGTCGCTACGCGACCTGCGCCCCCGTGGACCCCCGAGATTGGCTGGATCCCGGTCTAGTGTGGCCACCATGAGCGAGGTCAACCTCTCCGCCCTGACGGCGGAGGCCCTGAGCAAGTCGGGGGTGCTGTGGCTACGCCTGGCCGGTGGCGAGCGCCTCACCTGGTATGCGATCGGCACCGACGAGCTCGACGGCCAGATCCTGCTCGTCTCCGGCGGCCAGGAGGCCGACGTCGGCCCCCTCCCCGAGCGGCTCGAGGTCGTGCTCCGCAGCAAGGGCGACGGTGGCCGGCTGCTCACGCTGCGTGCGCGCGCCCAGCTGCTCACCCCGGACAACGCGTGGTGGGACCCGGCCGCATCGGCCCTGCTCGCCAAGCGGCTCAACGCTCCCCCGGGCCTCGTGGACAGCTGGCGGGCCACGTCGACGATCTGGCTGCTCGCCCCCTTCGGCGCACCGGTCCAGTCCCCCGGGCATCCCGGCCCCGAGGGCTCCGACCGAGCCGCCGCTCCCGTCACGGTCGGAGCCGCAGGCACCCCCGTGCGGCGTCCGTGGCATCTCGGCGGACGCGGCCGCCGAGGCTGACCGGCGGGGACCTCCCCCGCCGTTAGTCTGTGATGGTGAGTGCTCCCTCCCGGTTCTTCGTCGCCCGCCTGGCGAGCCTCAATGTCTTCGACCCGCTCGGCGACCAGGTGGGCCGGGTCCGCGACGTCGTCGTCACCTTCTCCCCCTCACGACGGCCCCGGGTCATCGGACTCGTCGTCGAGGTACCCGGGCGCCGCCGCGTCTTCGTCCCGATGACCCGAGTGACCTCCGTCGAGGGTGGGCAGGTCATCACGACCGGTCTGGTCAACATGCGCCGCTTCGAGCAGCGCGCCACCGAGACCTTGGTGCTCGCCGAGCTGCTCGAGCGGCCGGTCACCGTGCGCACCGACGACGGTCAGGTCGAGGCGACCGTCGAGGACGTCGGCGTCGAGCAGTCCGCCAACCGCAACTGGTCGGTGACCAAGGTCTTCGTCCGCGGCGGCCGGCAGTCACGCAAGGGCCTGCTCGTGCGGCGAAGGGGGGAGACCTTCACCGTCCCCGTGGAGGACGTCACCGGCCTGTCGGCATCGGTGAGTGCTGCCGAGCACTCCGCGGTCAAGCTGCTCGAGTCCGTCGAGGACCTCAAGGTCGCCGACCTCGCCGAGGTCGTCATCGACCTGACCCCGGAGCGCCGCGAGGCCGTCATCGCCGCCCTCGACGACGACCGGCTGGCCGACATCATCCAGGAGCTCGGTGACGACGACCAGGGCGAGATCCTCGGACTGCTCACCCAGTCCCGCGCCGTGGACGTCCTCGAGGCGATGGACCCCGACGACGCGGCCGACCTCCTCGCGGTCCTGCCGCCCGAGCGGGCCGAGACGCTGCTGCAGCTGATGAAGCCCGACGACGCCGAGCCGCTGCGCCGACTGCTCAGCTACGACGAAAACACCGCCGGTGGTCTGATGACCACCGAGCCGGTCGTGCTCGCACCCGAGGACACCGTCGCGGAGGCCCTGGCGGTCGTGCGCCGCGAGGAGATCACCGCCGCGCTCGCGGCCACCGTCTATGTCTGCCGTCCGCCGCTGGAGACCCCCACCGGCAAGTACCTCGGCATGATCCACATCCAGCGCCTGCTGCGCGAGCCTCCGCACGAGAGCATCGGCCGCTACCTCGACAAGGCGATCGACCCCCTTCGCCCGGAGGCCCCGCTCGGGCACGTGACCCGCACGCTCGCGACCTACAACCTCATCTCGGCACCGGTCGTCGACGACGGGGAGCGCCTGCTCGGCGTGGTCACGGTCGACGACGTCCTCGACCACATCCTCCCGGAGGACTGGCGCGAGGAGAGGCACGAGGTGACCGATGACTGAGCGCCGCCAGAGCCGTGTCGACACCCCGCAGGAGGTGCGTCGACAGCTGATCCGCCGCCCGTCGGCCTTCTCCACCGAGGCCTTCGGGGTGATCTCGGAGAAGTTCGCGCGCTTCATGGGCACGCCCAGGTTCCTCATCTGGATGTCGCTCTTCGTCGTCGTGTGGCTGGCGTGGAACACCTTCGTGCCCGAGTCCGCGCAGTTCGACCCCCGCTCGCTCAACTACACCCTGCTGACGCTCATCCTGTCGCTGCAGGCCTCCTACGCCGCCCCGCTGATCCTCCTCGCGCAGAACCGCCAGGACGACCGCGACCGCGTCGCCCTGGAGCAGGACCGGGTGCAGGCCGAGCGGGCCCTGGCCGACACCGAGTACCTCACCCGTGAGGTCGCCGCGCTGCGGATCGCGCTGCGTGACGCCGCGACCCGCGACTTCATCCGCAGCGAGCTGCGCGATCTGCTCGAGGAGATGGAGAGCAAGGGCCTGCAGGTGACCCGTCGCGACGAGGACGAGCCGATCACGGAGCAGTGAGGCCAACCTCTCGTCAGCGGGCCCCGAGCCGCGACCTACCATGGAGGGATGGCTCCCCATCCCACGATCACCGACGAGCAGCTGCGCGCCGCACTCGAGACGGTCATCGACCCTGAGATCCGTCGTCCCATCACGGAGCTCGGCATGGTCGAGTCCGCCGCCGTCGACGTCAGCGGCCTCGCCGCCGTCACCATCCTGCTCACGGTCTCCGGCTGTCCCATGAAGGACACCCTGACCAAGGACACCACCCAGGCGATGCTCGGCGTCGAGGGCGTCACCGACGTCAAGGTCACGCTGGGCGTGATGAACGACGAGCAACGCGCCGAGCTCAAGACCCACCTGCGCGGTGGCCAGGCGGAGAAGGAGATCCCCTTCGCCAAACCCGGCTCGCTGACTCGCGTCTACGCGATCGCCTCGGGCAAGGGCGGTGTCGGCAAGTCCTCGATCACCGCCAACCTCGCCGCGGCGCTGGCGCAGGAGGGCCTCAAGGTGGGCGTCGTCGACGCCGACATCTATGGCTTCTCCATCCCGCGCATGCTCGGCGTCACGCACGCTCCGACGCAGGTCGACGACATGATCCTGCCGCCCATCGCCTCCGAGGTGAAGGTCATCTCGATCGGGATGTTCGTCCCCGGCAACCAGCCCGTCGTCTGGCGCGGCCCGATGCTGCACCGCGCGCTGCAGCAGTTCCTCGGTGATGTCTTCTGGGGCGACCTGGACGTCCTCCTGCTCGACCTGCCCCCGGGCACCGGCGACATCGCGATCTCCATCGCCCAGCTGATCCCCAACAGCGAGATCATCATCGTCACCACCCCGCAGCAGGCGGCTGCCGAGGTCGCCGAGCGGGCCGGCTCGATCGCGATGCAGACGCACCAGCGCCTCGTCGGCGTCATCGAGAACATGTCCTGGCTCGAGATGCCTGACGGATCACGCCAGGAGCTCTTCGGCTCCGGTGGCGGTCAGGCCGTCTCCGACTCGCTCACCCGCACGGTCGGTGCCGACGTGCCGCTGCTCGGCCAGATCCCGCTGGATGTCTCGCTCCGCGAGGGCTCCGACAACGGTGACCCCGCCGTGCTGTCCAACCCCGACGGCGCCGCCGCAGTCGCGCTGCGCGGCATCGCTCGTGGTCTGGCCACCCGCTCACGGGGTCTCGCCGGTCGCAGCCTGGGGCTCACCCCGACAGGGCGCTGATCTGCTGGGCGCCAACCCGCACGAGATGAGTCAGGACCGCAGGCTGTGGTGAGCCTCCGGTCCTGACTCATGTCGTGGATCGCGATCCACCGCACGAGTCACGGGCGGAGGCGCCGCACCACATCGTCTGTGGCCGCGGCCCAGGTCGCCTCAGGCTCAGGTCGCCTCAGGATCCCAGGGCGTGCCGCTGGGCACGGCGGTCAGAGCGGCAGGCTCCGACGAGGCTGCGGCAGACGAGGACGTGGCAGACGAGGACGTGGCAGCCGGTGTGTCGTCGAGGGAGAAGGCATCGTCCAAGGGCTCCAGGAGCGCCTGCTTGACGATGCGACGCGGGTCGTACTGGCGCGGGTCGTACTGACGCCAGTCGAGGTCCTCGTACTCCGGCCCCATCTGCTCCTTGAGCTGGACCTTGGCGTCATTGGCCAAGCGCCGAGCCTTGACGACGACCCGGGCGAGCTTGGCCGCGTACTCGGGCAGCTGCTTGGGGCCGAGGATGATGAAGGCGAGCAGGATCAGGACGAGGAACTCGGTCCCGTGCACCGGCATCCGTCAGCCTTCCTTCGCTGCTTCGAGCGTCATCGTCAGCTCCTGCTCCTTGCCACCCCTGAGGACCTTCAGGGTGACCTTATCCCCCACGGCCTTCGCCCGGATGCGCGTGATCAGCTGGTCGAGGTCGGTGATCCGACGACCGTCCATCTCGGTGATCAGGTCACCGGGCTCGATACCCGCGCTGTCCGCCGGCCCACCGGGCACGACGGCGTCACCGCTGGGGACATCAGAGTCCTTGAGGACCTTGGCACCCTCGCCGCTCCAGCGCCGGTCCAGGCTCACGCCAATCATCGGGTGGATCGCCTTGCCGGTGGAGATCAGCTGGTCGACGGTGCGCACCACGACATCGGACGGGATGGCAAAGCCCACACCGATCGATCCGGATGCCTGACCCTGACCGGGGACCTGTGCAATCGCGGAGTTGACCCCGATGACATCGCCGTCGCCGTTGAGGAGCGGACCGCCGGAGTTGCCCGGGTTGATCGCCGCATCCGTCTGGATCGCCGAGATGAAGGACTCGTCCCCCGCCTCGCCCGCCGTCACCGGTCGCTCGAGAGCAGAGACGATGCCTGCCGTGACGGTGGAGCCCAGCCCGAGCGGGGAACCCACCGCGACGACCTCATCGCCGACGACGACGTCATCGGACGCGCCGATCGACAGGGGCTGCAGCTCGTCGGAGTCCACCTTGAGCACCGCGAGGTCGTACGACGAGTCACGGCCGATGACCTCGGCGTCCAGCCGCGTGCCGTCCGTCATCTCGATGCTCACCGTGCCGCTGTCACCGGCCGCGTCGACCACGTGGTCGTTGGTGACGATGTGACCGCGGTCGTCGTAGACCCAGCCCGAGCCGGTGCCACCCCCGCCGTTGCTGCGGACCCGCACGGTGACCACGCTCGGCACCGCATCTGCCGCGATGGCTGCGATGGACCCGTCGGGACGCTGCGTGCGATCGCCGTCGCGCTGCACGATCGTCGGGCCGCCACCGTCGTCACCGGCCAGCAGGGCGCCGCCCGCACCGCCGATCCCACCGGCCAGCAGAGCCGCCGCCACGGTCATGGCGCCCGCCCCGACCCAGCCGGGTCCGCGACGCCGAGACGAAGGGGGGCCCTGCTGCGGGTACGTGGCGCTCGGGTACGCGGTGCCCGGGTACGGGGTGACCTGGTGCGAGGTGCCCTGGTACGGGTCGGGCGTCACGCCGTACGGCTGCGCCGGTTGCTCATAGCTCTCGTAGGGCACGTAGGGACCAGGTGGCACGGGCTGCGTGTGCTCGGCGGGCGGGCCCGAGGGTCGGTGCTCCTCACCCGGGTGCGGAGAGCTCATACGGTCATCCTGCCTTGTCGCGCAGGTCGCGACGTCACAGGGTGCCGGTCACCGGCCGGGCCATCGGGAAGCCCGAGCCACCACGTCGGCGGCTCTCGGTGCGCGTCGAGGGCGCGGGCTGACGGTGGCTCAGGCTCTCCCGCAGCAGCGCCCGTCCACGGTGGATGCGCGAGCGCACGGTGCCGAGCTTGATCTCGAGGGCCTCGGCCACCTCCTCGTAGGTCAGCCCCTCGATGTCGCACAGGACGACCGCGGCGCGAAACTGCGGCGGCAGAGCGTCCAGTGCCCGCTGGACGTCACCGTCGAGGTGGTGCTCCAGGTACACCTGCTCCGGGCTCGCGGTGCCGCTGTGCAGCAGGGCGGCGAACTCGTCGGTGAGCGCGTCGAAACGCAGCCGCTGCTTGCGGCGGGCCCGGTCGAGGAAGAGGTTGGTCGTGATGCGGTGCAACCACCCCTCGAAGGTGCCCGGGGTGTAGCCGTCGAGCGAGCGGAAGACGCGCACGAAGACATCGTGCGTGAGGTCCTCGGCGTCGTGGACGTTGCCGGTCAGTCGGTAGGCCAGACGGTAGACCCGGGCCCCGTGCTGCTCGACGACCTCCGCCCAGGTCGGCTGGACCCAGTCGTGCTGGGCGTCGGTGGTGGTCGCGATATCGCTGCTCACGGTGTCCATCGTCACCGCCCAACCTGAAGGAAGTCTGTGACGCGCGGACCCGGACTAGGGTGGACTCCCATGACCGCCGCCCAGCTCAACAGCCATGCCTACGCCGAGCAGTTCATCCCCGAGGAGGAGGCCGTCGAGGCCGCCCGTCGCACAGGGACCGAGCTCGGAGCGGTGCCGATCGGCACCGGCGGCGGCGCCACCCTTCGTCTCCTCGCGGCCGCGGTCGGGGCCCGGCACGTCATCGAGGTCGGGACCGGCGCCGGGACCTCCGGCCTGTGGCTGCTCGACGGGATGCCCGAGGACGGCGTGCTGACCTCCATCGAGATCGAGCCCGAGCACGCGGTGCGCGCCAAGCGGTCCTTCGCTGCGGCGGGGATCGCCCCGCAGCGCACGCGGGTCATCACCGGCCGCGCCCTGGACGTGCTGCCGCGGATGAACGACGCGTCCTACGACCTCGTGCACATCGACGCCGACAAGGAGGGCTACCCCGACTACGTCGAGCACGCGATCCGGTTGCTGCGACCGGGTGGCGTCCTGGCGATGGACAACATGCTCTGGCACGACCGGGTCGCTGACCCCGCCTCGCGGGATGCTCGCACGGTCCTGCTGCGCGACCTCGGCAAGCAGCTGCGCGACGACGACCGGCTGGTCCCGAGCCTGCTGCCGGTGGGCGACGGGCTCTTCGCCGCGGTCAAGCGGTAGCGGCTCCCGGCCCCGGGCCGCGACGGAACTGCGCCGGACCTTCGGCGATCGCCACGACCTCGAAGGGCGTGATCTCCGTCGGGGCCGACCCGATGATCTGGCTGCCGGCGGAGTCGGCCGCTTTGCCGGTGAAGTCCTCGCAGAACTCGTCCCGGTCCTTGGCCGCGTCGAAGACATAGGTGCCCTCGAACCACTGCCCCTCGACCATCCGCCAGGTCTTGAAGGCCAGACCGTCGAGGAACATGAAGTTGGCCATCGAGGTCCCGACGACGTACTCGCGCAGCTGTGCCGCGACATCGGCAGGTGCGTTGGTCAACGACCAGCGGACGGCGAGTCCATATCCAGCGTTCATTGGTGTTCCCCTCGGGCCGGTGAGCCACGTCAGCAGTGTCCGGGCACCGTAACCAGTGGCTCCCCCGCTGGGCAGCGCCGTGTCACCATCCGAACGCCCCATGGCACGCGAGAGCCCCCGGCCGCATGGCGACCGGGGGCTCCTCGACGGGGACTACTTCTTCTGCAGGCCCTCGCAGTTGTCGATGGCCTCACCGAGGGCGAGGACCTCGTCCGGCTTCATCTCCACGACGAGCCGGCCACCACCCTCGAGCGGCATGCGCAGGACGATGCCCCGGCCCTCCTTGACGACCTCGAGCGGACCATCCCCCGTGCGTGGCTTCATTGCCGCCATGTGCGTTCCCTTCGATACAAAACCGACCGGAGCCTGACCGGCCGGCGGCGCATTTGCGCCGACGCTTGGCCCCATTATCCACCCCTGCGACGCCGTCGGCCTAATCAGGTCATGGCGGGGTGACATGCCACGGCACGTAGGGCAGCAAGCCACTCGACCAGGCGATGACGCCGAGGACCAGCACGACGACGACCACCAGTGCCCGGCGCCGCCAGTGGCGCACGACCCGCCCTCCGGTGGACGTGCGCATCGTGACCGACGCCAGCAGCGCCATCAGCGGGAAGTCGAGCAGCAGGAAGCGCCACATGCTGGTGATCGGACGCACCACCGCGAAGAGGTAGAGCGGGTAGACCAGGGCCCACATGCGCACCTCGAGCGGGATCCACGCCCCGTGACGTCCGATGACGAGCGCCAGGTAGGTCGCGACGAGGGCCACCATGACGATGACGGCGAACAACCCTCTCTGGTCCCACGCCCAGCTGAACCACAGCACGAAGGGCCCCTGGTCGGGGCGCTGCCCCCACGCGGCCTGCACCTGGAAGAAGGCGTCCGGCAGCCCCGACAGGTAGCCCACCGTCACCGGCCACGCGACCCCCGAGATGCCCGTCGCCAGACACATGATGATGATCCGGGTGCGGTCGTGCGCGAAGGGGGCGGTGCCGCTCGCCCGCTCCTCCCGCCAGCGCAGCCACAGGTGGGCCAGCACGGCCAGCCCGAGCGGGGCCGCCACCCCACGCGTGAAGCCCAGGAGGATCGCGATGACCGCGACGCTCAGGTACTTGCCGCGCATGAGCAGTAGGAGCGCCCCGGCGATGAGGGCCGCGGCGAGCGCCTCGGTGTAGGGCAGCAGCATCACCCCGGTCGCCGGGTAGAAGCACCACAGCGCCGCGGCGACGAAGGCCAGCCGCTCACGTGCGGGCTGACTGGCCGCGTGGCCCGGGAAGCTCAGGACCTTCCACACCAGGAGGGTGGCGATGGCCCCGAGCGCGAGGTTGAGCAGGATCGCTGACGCGGTGAAACCCAGCCCCGTGACCATGAGCAGGCGCACCAGACCGGGGAAGAGCGGGAAGAATGCCCACGCGCTGTAGGTGATCTGCCCGGTCTCCGGGTCGGCCGGCAGCGGGATGGGATATCCCTCGGTGACGATGCGCTGGTACCACTCGGTGTCCCACAGCCGAAACATGTCCGGCAGGCCGGGGTCGAGGTGCCCGACGCCCGCCGGTGACTGGTAGTAGTGCGCTGCGATCCAGATACCGAGCAGCGCGACCAGACGACTGAGCGCGTAGATGGCCAGCAGCGAGCGCACCGGACGCGCGAGGACAGCCCGGCCCAGCTCGGACCTGCCGGCAGAGGTGCGCCACCGAGCAGGGCGGGGGGTCCCCCCTTCGCCCTCGGTGGTCGGGTCAGCCGAGGTGGGTGCCGTCATCACGTCGCTCGCCGGAGCCGCTGGCGCGGTCCTCGAGCTCGGCCACCCGCTGCTGGAGCTGGTCGAGCACATCGTCGACCTGGTCCATGCGGTAGCCGCGCAGTGCGGTGTCGAAGCGCACCAGATCGATGTCGGTGGCCTGCCACCCGCTGTCCGGCAGTCCGTGGTGAGGCGCCGTGCCGACGGCCTGGGCCATCGGGTCGGGACTCAGCCGACCGGTGAGCACCGCTGCGAAGACGACGACGACGAGGACGGCGACGAGGGTGAAGAGGATCCAGACCATCGCCTACTCCGGCTGCTTCGGCGTCT
Organism: Janibacter sp.; assembly: GCA_030453295.1. Taxonomy (GTDB): domain Bacteria; phylum Actinomycetota; class Actinomycetes; order Actinomycetales; family Dermatophilaceae; genus Janibacter. Next base: position 22,277 of record JAKDKQ010000004.1, on the reverse strand, counting down.
CGGGGCGAACCCGCGCCGACTCTCGCTTGACGTACTCGACGGCGTCGACGAGGTCATCGGTGACGTAGAGCCGGTCGAGGTCGTCAGCGCTGATCATGCCGCCCTCGAGGACGGAGTCGCGCAGCCAGTCCACCAGACCGGCCCAGTACTCGGTGCCGATGAGCACGATCGGGAACCCGGTCACCTTGCCCGTCTGGGCCAGCGTCACTGCCTCGAAGACCTCGTCGAGCGTGCCGAAGCCACCAGGCAGCACAAGGAAGCCCTCGCTGTACTTGACGAACATCGTCTTGCGGGCGAAGAAGTAGCGGAAGTTGATGCCGAGATCGCAGTAGGGGTTCAGGCCGGCCTCGAAGGGCAGCTCGATCCCGAGACCGACGCTCGTGCCGCCGGCCTCACGCGCACCGCGGTTGGCGGCCTCCATCGCGCCGGGGCCTCCCCCGGTGATGACGGCGTAGCCCGCTTCGGCGACGAGTCGACCCAGCTCGATCCCGTCCGCGTACCGCGGGGAGTCGACGGGGGTGCGCGCGCTGCCGAAGATGCTGACGGCCGGCCCGAGCTCGGCGAGCGCGCCGAAGCCTTCGACGAACTCGGCCTGGATGCGCAGCACGCGCCACGGGTCGGTGTGCAGCCAGTCGGCGTGGCCCTTGTCGTCGAGCAGCCGCTGGTCGGTCGTCGACTTGGGCACCTGGCGGCCACGCATGAGCACGGGGCCCTTGTGGTACCAGCGGTCTGAGTTGTTCCCCTGATCCGTCACGGTCGCGACCCTACGCGAGCCAGCGCAGCACGGCCTGCTCCGCCGTGATGATCTGATCGACCGGGCACCGCTCCTCGTCGTGGTGCGCGAGGTTGGGGTCGCCGGGGCCGAAGTTGACGGCGGGGATGCCCTGCGCGGAGAAGCGAGCGACATCGGTCCACCCCTCCTTGGGGCCGACGGGGACGCCGAGCGCGGCGACGAAGGCCTGCGCTGCCGGCAGGTCCAGCCCGGGTCGGGCGCCCTCGGCCATGTCGCGCACGTGCAGCTCGCGGCCGGGCAGGACGGACTGCACGTAGGCCAGCGCCGCCTCCGCGTCCTTGTCCGGGGCGAAGCGGTAGTTGATCAGCACGGTGCAGGAGTCGGGGATGACATTGCCCGCGATGCCGCCGGTGATCCCGACGGCCTGGAGCGCCTCGTGGTAGTCCAGCCCGTCGACGTGGACGGTCGCCTCCTCGTGGGCGGCGAGCGCGGCGAGGACCTCGTGGGCGTCGTGGATGGCGTTGTGACCGTTCCACGGGCGGGCGGAGTGCGCAGCGATGCCCTTGAGGCGCACCTCGACCCGCATCGTGCCCTTGCACCCGCCCTCGACCTCGGAGTTGGTGGGCTCCAGGAGGACGGCGAAGTCAGCCTCGAGCAGGTCGGGATCGGACTCGGCGAGCAGCTGCAACCCGTTGTGGACCGCGTCGACCTCCTCGGCCTCGTAGAAGAGGAAGGTGACATCGCGGCTCGGCTCCTCGACGAGGGCGGCCTTGAGCTGGACGGCGACGCCCCCCTTCATGTCCACGGTGCCGCGACCCCAGAGGACGTCGACGCCACCGACCTGCTCGCGACGGACGGGCAGGTTGGCCGGCTCGCTGGTGAGCGGCACGGTGTCGATGTGGCCGGCCAGCACGACGCGCTCATCGCGTCCGAGGTGGGTGCGGGCGATGACCGTGTGGCCCCGGCGGATCACCTCGAGATGACGAAGGGGGGTCAGCGCCGCCTCGATCGCGTCGGCGATGGCCGCCTCGTCATGGCTGACCGACTCGATGTCGCACAGCTGCTGGGTGAGGGTCACGACGTCTGCGGTGAGGTCCAGGCTCGGCATGCCGCCACCCTAGGGCGTGGCAAGCAGATGCCGTGGTGGGCCCACGGCTGGAGCCGACCGCGAAGCATGCATCCGTGCCTTCGGTCGTGACTCGTCCCGTGGATCATGATGCACTCCGTGAGTCACGACCGGAGGCACGAGAGCACCGACCTCGCTCGCCACTGAGCAGCCACTGAGCAGCCACTGATTCACCTCACGAGTCAGGGGCGGAGGGTCCATCCACACCCGCACAGGTCGCGACGGCGCCCTCCACAATCCCGGAGCACCACACCTCCCGGGGCGCGTCCCGGGTGACGATGAAGCATGGACCTCGATGCACAGCAGCTCCCGGACTCAGGTGAGGGCGTCGTCTGCCCGATGCCCTGCGCCGTCTGCGATGAGCTGGGGGCCGGCGCTTGCGAGGATTGCTTGGACTGCCTGCTGTGGCCGGAGGTCGTGCCTCCGCGAGAAGCCACCCCGATCCCCGACCTGCCCGGCCGCACGAGCCCCACGAAGTCCGAAGAGCTACGGTCCCGCCGGACGACGCTCGACATCGGGGCGCGGGTGGGCCTGGTCAGCCGCCGGTTCCGTCGCACCCGGGGCCTGTCACAGCGGACGTTGGCGCAGACGGTCGGGTGGAGCCAACCGAGCGTCAACCGCGCCGAAGGGGACGCCAGCCCGCTGTCCGTGGGCCGGGTCGAGGCCTTCCTGGGACACCTCGGCTTCCGGCTCGCGATCGTGCCCGTCGACCTGGGCGTGGCCAGCGCGCTGGGCGAGGATCCCGACGAGGCATGGGGCGCTGCCGACCTCCTGGTGCGCGACGCCGCCGGACGCCGCCCTCCGGCCATCGCCGAGGTCACGTGGAGCTCCACCATCGACCGGCGGCTGCGGGCAGCCTCGGTCAAGCACGACAACGAGTGGACCTGGCGGCGTCCCGCGGGCTGAGCCCACGCCCCACGGATGCGAGCGACCGGCGCCCGGTTTCGTAGGATCGACCCATGACGACGACGCGCGCTGCCTGGGGCCATGGAGTGGCCACCGTGACGACCGATGGGTCGGTCCTGGACACCTGGTACCCCGAGCCGGTCCTGGGTGAGGCCCCCGAGGCCGTCCAGGTGCCCGAGGAGCTCCTTGCCCTGGCCGGTGAGGACGAGGCCCGCCGCGTGCGCACCGAGGTCATCACCGTCGCCATCGACCTCGACGCTGCGCCCGATGGCGCGTCCGACGCCTACCTGCGCCTGCACCTGCTCTCCCACCGGCTCGTCCAGCCCAACTCGATCAACCTCGACGGCCTCTTTGGTCAGCTGACCAATGTCGTGTGGACCAACCATGGCCCGTGCGCGGTCGAGGGCTTCGAGACCACCCGCGCCCGGCTGCGTGCGCGCGGCCCGGTCCAGGTGACGAGCATCGACAAGTTCCCCCGCCTCACCGACTACGTCACCCCCGCGGGCGTGCGCATCGGTGACGCCGACCGGGTCCGCCTGGGCGCCCACCTCGCCGCCGGCACCACCGTCATGCACGAGGGTTTCGTCAACTTCAACGCCGGGACCCTGGGCACCTCCATGGTCGAGGGCCGGATCAGTCAGGGCGTCGTCGTCGGCGACGGCTCCGACATCGGTGGCGGCGCCTCGACCATGGGCACCCTCTCCGGTGGTGGCACCGAGCGTGTCTCGATCGGCGAACGCTGCCTCGTGGGCGCCGAGGCCGGCGTCGGCATCGCCCTCGGCGACGACTGCGTCGTGGAGGCCGGGCTCTACGTCACGGCCGGGACCAAGGTCACCCTGCCCGACGGCGCCGTGGTCAAGGCCGCCGAGCTCTCCGGCCGGAGCGGTCTGCTCTTCGTCCGCAACTCCGTCACCGGCACCGTCGAGGCCCGCGACCGCACCGGCCACGGCATCGCGCTCAACGACGCGCTGCACGCCAACGACTGACCATGCCCCGAGGCGAGCACCCACCACTGGTCGAGGACCGTGGTCCGCGGTGGCCCACCGTCGTCGCCGTCCTGTGCGTGCTCGCGCTCGTCCTCGGCGTGGGCATCTGGTACGCCCGTGACCGCATCGGCCTTTTCCTCGGCGAGGAGTGTCGGGCGACCGCGCTGGACCAGAGCGTGAGCTTCCGCCCCGACCAGATGCACCACGCCAGCACGATCGTCCTCATCGCCGTCAAACGCGGCATGCCGGCACGCGCAGGCAGCATCGGGATCGCCACCGCGATCCAGGAGTCCAAGCTGCTCAACCTCTCCTATGGCGACCGGGACTCGCTCGGGCTCTTCCAGCAGCGACCGAGCCAGGGGTGGGGTACGCCTGAGCAGCTGCAGGACCCGGTGTACGCCACCAACGCCTTCTACGACGCCCTGGCCAAGGTCGACGGGTGGCAGGACATGGTGATCACCGAGATCGCGCAGGAGGTCCAGCGCAGCGGCTATCCGGAGGCCTACGCCGACCACGAGCAGGAGGGCCGGATCATCGCGTCCGCGATGAGCGGCCACTCACCCGAAGGCTTCGTCTGTCGCCTCGACGACCCCACCGCCGCCGGCCGACCGGACACCTTTGTCGCGGCCCTCTCGCAGGAGACCGGGCAGGTCGGCACCGCCGAGGGCCAGGTCATCCGGGTGGCTGCCCCCGACGAGCGCCACGCCTGGGCCGTCGGCGCCTGGGCGGTCGGCCAGGCCAAGGCCCGCAATGTCGTCTCCGTGCAGGTCGGTGGCCGGCAGTGGTCGCGCGGGGCCGGCGACGGCGCCATGCAGTGGTCCGACGCGGACGAGCCCGTCCCCGCAGGCCAGGTCGTCGTCACCCTCCACGAGGGCTGAGCCACTCCCCCCTTCGTCGGGGATGCAGCGACCCCCTCCGCCCGGATGGACGAAGGGGGTCGCTGTCGGCGCTGTGGGTCAGCGGTTGTCGATGCCCACGTAGTCGCGCTCGGTGGGGCCGGTGTAGATCTGGCGCGGACGCCCGATCTTGGTGTCGGGGTCCTCGATCATCTCGCGCCACTGGGCGATCCAGCCCGGGAGGCGACCGATGGCGAAGAGCGCGGTGAACATCTTCGGCTGGAAGCCCATGGCCGTGTAGATCAGGCCGGTGTAGAAGTCCACGTTGGGGTAGAGCTTGCGCTCGACGAAGTAGTCATCGGCCAGCGCGATCTCCTCCAGCTTCATCGCGATCTCGAGCTGCTCGTCGCCACCCATCTTCTCGAGGATGGTGTGCGCCGTGTCCTTGACGATGGCGGCGCGCGGGTCGTAGCTCTTGTAGACGCGGTGCCCGAAGCCCATGAGCCGGACGCCGTCCTCCTTGTTCTTCACCCGCTTCATGAAGGTCTCGGCGCCGTCGTCGGAGGCCTGGATCTTGTCGAGCATCTCCAGGACGGCCTGGTTGGCGCCACCGTGCAGCGGACCGGACAGGGCGTGGATGCCGGCGGAGACGGAGTTGAACATGTTGGCGTGCGCCGACCCGACGAGACGCACGGTCGAGGTGGAGCAGTTCTGCTCGTGGTCCGCGTGCAGGATGAACAGCTGGTCGAGGGCCGCGACGATCTCGGGGTCGAGGTCGTAGGGCTCCGCGGGGAAGCCGAAGGTCATCCGCAGGAAGTTCTCGGTCAGGCTCAGCGAGTTGTCCGGGTACAGGAAGGGCTGGCCGACGCTCTTCTTGTGCGCATACGCGGCGATGGTCGGCAGCTTCGCCAGGAGGCGGATGGTCGAGATCTCGACCTGCTCCGGGTCGAAGGGGTCGAGGCTGTCCTGGTAGAACGTGCCCAGCGCCGAGACGGCGGAGGAGAGCACCGGCATCGGGTGCGCGTCGCGCGGGAAGCCGTTGAAGAAGGCCTTGAGGTCCTCGTGGAGCATCGTGTGCCGGGAGATGCGCTCCTCGAAGCCACCGAGCTGGTCGGCCGTGGGGAGCTCGCCGTAGATGAGCAGGTAGGCGACCTCGACGAAGGTCGACTTGCCCGCCAGCTGCTCGATCGGGTACCCGCGGTAGCGCAGGATGCCGGCGTCGCCGTCGATGTAGGTGATGTCGCTCTTGCAGGAGGCCGTGTTGACGAAGCCCACGTCGAGCGTCGTGTTGCCGGTCTCCTTCATCAGCGAGGAGATGTCATATCCGTCGTTGCCCTCGTTGGCCGTGACGAGGGGGAAGGTCAGGTCTTTGCCTGCGGCGGAGAGGGTGGCATCAGCTGTCATGAATATCTGCCCTTCGGATCGTTCCGTGTCACTGGGACGGTGGCCCCGGGCACGTGGTTTCACCCCCGAAACTACCTCAACGGTGGCGTGCGTCACGACGTGGGGTGCGCCCAGCGGAACTCCGCGGGTGGGTCAGCGGGCCAGTCGTGCGGCCGCTGCGGCGATGCGCTCGTCGCTCGCCGACAAGGCCACCCGCACGTGCTGCTCACCCGCGGCGCCGTAGAAGTCGCCCGGCGCGACGAGGATGCCCAGGTCGGCCAGTCGGTCGACGGTCACCCGGCACGGCTCACCAGCGGTCGCCCACAGGTAGAGCCCGGCGGCGGAGTCGTCGATCCGCATGCCGAAGCCCTCGAGCGCCGGCCGCAGCACCTCGCGCCGCACCCGGTAGCGCTCCCGCTGGGCGGCGACGTGCTCGTCGTCGCGCACGGCCGCGAGCAGGGCCCGCTGGACAGGCCAGGGCACGATCATCCCGGCGTGCTTGCGCACCTCGAGCAGCTGCTGCACGAGCGTCGGGTCACCGGCGACGAAAGCCGCCCGGTAGCCGGCGAGGTTGGACTGCTTGGAGGTCGAGTAGACGGCGAGCAGGCCCTCGGTGGACCCGCCGGTGACTCGCGGGTCGAGGATCGACGGGGTCGTCGGCAGCTCGGCATAGGACTGCCCGCGCTCCTCCTCGGAGCGCCAGTCGAGCTCGGCGTAGCACTCGTCGGAGGCGACGACGACACCACGCGCCCGGGCCCACGCGACGACCTTGGCCAGGTGCTCGACACCCAGGACCTTGCCCGTCGGGTTGCTCGGGGTGTTGAGCCACAGCAGCTTGGGAGCGCTCGAGGGGGTCGTCGGACCGAAGGCCGTCGTGGCGTCCGCGGCGAAGGGGGTCGCCCCCGCGATCCGCGCACCCACGTCGTAGGTCGGGTAGGCGACCCGCGGGAACCCGACGACGTCGCCGGCCCCCAGTCCGAGGAGCGTCGGCAGCCAGGCGACGAGCTCCTTGGAGCCGATCGTCGGCATGATGCCGTCGGGGTCCAGGCCGGGCGCACCGCGGCGGCGGGCGAACCAGTCGGCGATGCCCTCACGCAGGTCGGGCGTCCCCCAGGTCTGGGGGTAGCCGGGAGCGTCAGAAGCCTCGCACAGCGCGTCCTGGACGACCTCGGGGGTGGCGTCGACGGGGGTGCCGACCGACAGGTCGACGATCCCCTCCCCCTTCGCCTCGTCGGCGGAAGAAAAGGCTCTCGCCCGCTCCTTGGCAGGAGCGAGCGAGTCCCATGGAAAGTCAGGCAGCGACGAGATCGTCACTCGTCGTGCTCCTGCGGGGGCAGCGCCGCCACGATCGGGTGGTCCTTGTCGATCATGCCCATCTTGGCCGCGCCACCGGGGCTGCCGAGGTCGTCGAAGAACTCGACATTGGCCTTGTAGAAGTCGGCCCATTCCTCAGGAGTGTCGTCCTCGTAGTAGATGGCCTCGACGGGGCACACCGGCTCGCACGCACCGCAGTCGACGCACTCGTCGGGGTGGATGTAGAGACTGCGCTTGCCCTCGTAGATGCAGTCGACGGGGCATTCCTCGATGCAGGCCTTGTCCTTGAGGTCCACACACGGCTGCGCGATCACGTACGTCATGGTCCACATACTATGACGCCCCATGAGCGATCTGATGGCGGGTCTCACCACAGGCACCCGCGTCGCGGTCCGGACGCAGATCGACCCTCCCCCGGCGCACGGCCCGACCCTCACCGACACGGTCGGCGAGCTCCTCGCCCTCGACGAGGAGCGGGTGCGCATCGCCACCCGCACCGGGGAGGTGAGCCTGCGCCGCGACCTCGTCGTCGCGGCCCGGGCCATCCCGCCGAAGCCGACCCGCCGGGGCGCGCCCCACCGGGCGATCACCATCGAGGACCTCCACCTCGTCATGACCAAGGGCCAGCCCGGCCTCGAGGAGTCCTGGTTGGGGACGAAGGGAGCCGGCTGGCTCCTGCGCGCCGGCGCCGGCTGGACCGGACGGTCCAACTCCGCCCTGCCCGGGGGCGATCCGGGTCTGCCCCTGACGGAAGCCGTCGACGCGGTCGAGTCCTGGTACCGCGAGCGCGAGCTCGTGCCGCTGGTCATGCTCCCTCGGCCCCCGGGTGCCGCCACCACCGATGACCCGCTCGGCACCCTTCTCCTGCAGCGCGGCTGGGTCGAGGGCAACCCCGCTGACGTGCTCACCGGCCGGACCGAGACGTTGCTCCACGGCGCTGGCCCTTCCCCCGCCGGGTTCGCCCTCGCCGTGCGCGATGCCCCCGACGAGGACTGGTTGGCCGGCGGCTCGCCGCGGATCCACGACCACCTCGACGCGGCCCGCCAGATCCTCGCCCTGCCCGCACACCAGCTCTTCCTCACCGCTCGAGGCGAAGGGGGCGCTGTCGCCGGCATCGTGCGGGTGGCGCTCAACGACGGCTGGGCCGGCCTCTTCGGCCTGCACGTCGACCCGACGCACCGCGGCCGGGGTCTGGGCCGTTGGCTGACCATCGAGGCCCTCCGCGCGGCCGCCGCCGGCGCCTCGCTCACCTACCTGCAGGTCGAGCCGGGCAACGAGCCCGCTCAGCGCCTCTACCGAGGGCTCGGCATGACCGCGCACCACGACTACGTCTATCTCGCCCACCGTCAGGATTCCGCACGACCTTAAGGAAATACCTCCAGGTGTCCGCACGACCTTAAGGAGATGCGGATCCGGGGGCGCTCGCCTTCGTCTCCTCCAGTGCCTTCGCGGACTCTTCCTGAGAGTGCGTGGTGACCTTCCCACCGTCGGCGAAAGCCAGGGCGGCGAGGTGACCGTGGAGGGGCACGGGGAGGGGCTGGACGTGCCGGCCTGCCGGGTCCCTCGAGCCGGTGGCCTTGAAGGCCGCCTCCTCGCGCACCCAGGTCTCCACGTCGGGGCCCCGGTCGAGGGCCTCGACGTCGACACCGACGGGCGCGGACGAGGTGGCGACCAGGACCAGCGGTCCGGCGTGGGCGACGCTCACGTGGAGCCCCTCGACCCGAGGGCGGCCGTGGGGGCCGCCGCACTCGTCGCAGGTGCGATCGATCGACACCGCACGGGGATCCTGACCGGTCGCGGCAGCGACCGCGACCCGCAGCAGCACCGCCCCGACGACGAAGCGCCCCAGGTCGGCCGCCGACGCGATCCCCTCCGCGCGGCGGGCCTCCACGGGGTCGAGGTGGGCGAGGAGCCGGCGGTCCATCGCGCGCAGGTCCGACCACCAGATGTCCACGACGTGGTTCGGCATGTGTGTCAGGCCCTTCCGCGGCTGTACTCTGACCCGCAGACTAAGGATAGGCACACCAACATGACGCTGATGATTCCCCTCGAGGCGATGCCGACCGCAGCGCCCGGGCGCACCTCGCGGCATACCGGCCCCTTCCTCCACCCGGGCTCCCCCGACCCCGCCCTCGTCGAGCACGGCCGGGTCATCACCCACGACGCGTTGGCTCGTCGCGTCGCCGACCTCGCCGACCGTCTGCCCCCGGTCGCGACCGGTCGGCGCCTCGTGCACCTCCCCCTCGCCCGGGATGTCGCCGGGATCGTCGGCCACCTCGCGGTCCAGGCCGCCGGCCACGTCGCCCTCGTCACCGGACCGGGCGCCGAGTCGATCACCGAGCGCTTCGCCCCCGACCTGCGCGTCACGGACGAGCACATCGAGACCCTGTCGGAGCTCCCCGCCCACCTGCTCCACCCGGACCTGGCCCTCCTGCTGTCCACCTCCGGCAGCACCGGCAGCCCCAAGCTCGTGCGCCTCTCCCACGACAACATCACCAGCAATGCCGCCGCCATCGCCGAGGCGCTCGGACTCGGCCCGACGGACCGGGCGATCACCTCCCTTCCCCTCCACTACTGCTACGGGCTGTCGGTGCTGCACAGCACGCTCCACGCCGGCGGCAGCATCGTCGTCACCGACCACTCGGTGACCGACGACGAGTTCTGGCACGAGCACGCCACCCAGCGGGTCACCGTGCTGGCGGGCGTCCCGCACACCTTCGACCTCATCGAGCCCCGCCTGCGCGATGGCCTGCCGGGGCTGCGCCTGATCACCCAAGCGGGCGGTGCCCTCGCTCCCGCCAAGGTCACGCAGCTCACCGAGCTCGGGCGGACGCAGGGTTGGCGGCTCGCGGTCATGTACGGCCAGACCGAGGCGACCGCGCGCATGGCCATCCACATCGGCGCCGGGGTCGCCCGGGACCCGGACGCCGTCGGGCACGCCCTCGCCGGGTCCGCCCTCCACGTGGACCGCTCGGGCCACGAGGACCGCGAGGACGGCGCCGGTGAGCTCGTCTTCACCGGCCCCGGCGTGATGCTCGGGTACGCCGAGCACCCCGACGAGCTGGCCCTGGGCCGCATGCTCGACGAGCTGCGCACCGGCGACCTCGGGCACGTCGACGAGGACGGCCTCGTGCGCGTCGTCGGCCGCCGTGACCAGGTCGCCAAGATCCTCGGGCTGCGCGTCGACCTCGGCCGGGTGTCCGCGGCCCTCACCGGAGCCGGTCACCGCGTCGTGGTCACCGCCGACGCCCAGCACCTCCTCGTCACCCTCCTCACCGACCCTGCCGAAGGGAGTCCCTCTCACCTGCTGCGGTCGGTCCGGGACCTGTCGGCGCAGGCCTGCGGCCTGCGTCCGGGGGCGGTCGTCGTCGACCCCGTGGACCGGATCCCGATGCTGCCGGGCGGCAAGACCGACCGGATCGCCTGCCGTGAGCACGCTCTCGACCGCGTCAGCAGCGAGCCCGACACCGGGGGCGACCACCTGGCCGCCGCGGTCGCGATCGTCGCGAGCGCTCTGGGCCGCGATGACGTGGACCCCGACCGGTCCTTCGCACAGCTCGGCGGCGACTCGTACAGCCTCGTGCAGACCTCGGTCCGTCTCGAGCAGGCCCTCGGGGCGCTGCCCGACGGCTGGCACCGGGTCCCCCTTCGTCAGCTCGCGCTGGAGGCCACCCCGCCCGGCCGTCACGTGCGCTGGGTGGACACCCCATTGGTCCTGCGGGCCGTCGCCGCGATCGCGATCTGCGCCAGCCATCTGGGACTCGTCGCCGTGCCCGGCGGTGCGCACACGTTGCTGGCCCTCGCCGGGTGGTCGATGAGTCGCTTCACCCTCGACACCCCCGACCCGAGGGCCCGACGCCACCGCGGACTGCGCTCGATCGCCGCCCTGGCCATCCCGTCCATGGCCGTCGCTCTCGTCGGGCTGGTGACGGCCGGCGGGTACGGCTGGGAGAACGTGCTGCTCGTCAACTGGCTCATCGGCGAGATGGAGTGGGGTGCCCGGATCAACCTGTGGTTCATCGAGGCCCTGCTCGCCTGCAGCCTCGCGGTCCTCGCCCTGCTGTCCGTGCCGCGTCTGGGGCTGCTCCACGTGCGCCACCCGTGGGCGTGGAGCATGGCGCTGGCCGCGGCCGCCCTCGTCCCGCGCTGGATCCTCGTGCCCGACTCCACGGGCGCCACCCGGGGGCTGCCCGGGTCGGTGCTGTGGCTCTTCGCCATCGGCATGGCGCTGGGTGTCGCCCGGACCCGCCGCGAGCGTCTGGCCACGCTGGCACTCACGGGCATCGGCATGTGGGACTTCTTCGTCGAGCCCAGCCGCGGCCTCACCGTCTTCGCCGCCATCACGGTGCTCGCCTGCGTCCCCCGCATCCCGCTGCCCCGACTCCTCGTGCTGCCGCTCGGTCTGCTCGCTGCCGCCTCCCTGCACATCTACCTCGTCCAGTGGCAGGTCTTCCGGGTCGTCGACCAGCCGGTCCTGGCCCTGCTGGCCTCCTTCGCCGCCGGTATCGCCGTGTGGTGGCTCCTCCAGGCGCCCACCCGCGCACTCACCGACCGACTCGTCCGTCACCGCTCCTCCCTCCCGACCCCGACCGGAGATCCCTCATGAACCGACGCACCCTGCTCACCGCGGCCCTCAGCTCCTCCGTCCTCGCTCTCGCCGCCTGCGGTGGTGCCGACGGTCCGACGACCGACCCGGACGCGCTCCAGATCTACTCCAGCCAGCACGACAGCCTCACCAAGGCGTGGGCCGAGGGCTTCACCACGAAGACGGGGATCAAGACCCAGATCCGGCCCGGCAAGGACGCCTCGATGGGCCACCAGATCGTCCAGGAGGGCGATCAGTCCCCGGCCGACGTCTTCCTCACGGAGAACAGCCCGGCGATGACCCTCGTCGAGGACAGCGGTCTGCTGGCGCCGATCGACGCCACGACCCTCGAGCAGGTGCCCACGAACCGACGCCCCTCCAGCGGTGACTGGACGAGCGTCGCTGCCCGCTCCACCGTCCTCGTCTACAACCCGGACAAGGTCAGCGACAAGGACCTGCCCGCCTCGCTGATGGACCTGAGCAAGCCCGAGTACAAGGACCAGTGGGGCGCCGGCGCCACGGGAGCCGACTTCCAGGCGATCGTCGCCGGGATGCTCGCCGACCAGGGCGAGGCCAAGACCACGAGCTGGCTCGAGGGGATGAAGACCAACGCCCGCATCTACGAGAACAACATCGCGACGATGAAGGCCGTCAACGCCGGCGAGGTCCCCATGGGCGTGATCTACCACTACTACTGGTACCGCGACCAGGCCGAGACCAAGGAGGGCACGGCCAACACCAAGCTGCACTACTTCAAGCAGCAGGACCCGGGCGCCTTCGTCAGCCTCTCGGCAGCCGGCGTCCTGGCCAGCGCCAAGCACCCCGACGAGGCGCAGCAGTTCGTCGACTACATTCTCTCTGACGAAGGACAGAAGGTCCTCGAGACGAGTGGGTCCAAGGAGTACGCCGTGGCCAAGGGCGCGGCATCCGACCCGGACCTCCCGACGCTGGAGTCCCTGCAGGCCCCCGCCGTCGACCCCTTCTCCCTCGACTCCGAAAAGGTGAGCCAGCTGATGACCGATGCCGGCCTCCTCTAGACATCTGCTGATGGCCGCGGCGGTCCTCGTCGCGGCCATCACCGTGCTCCCGATCGCGCTCGTCGCGGCGGACGGTCTGGCGTCGTCGCCCGGCGACGCACTGGACTACCTGCTGCGACCCCGGATCGGGGAGCTGCTCAGCAACACCCTCCTGCTCGTGGCCGTCACGGTCCCTGCGTGCATCGCCCTCGGGGTGGGCGCGGCCTGGCTCGTGGAGCGCACGGACCTCCCCTTCGCCGGGGTGTGGCGGGTCCTGCTCGCCGCACCGCTCGCCGTCCCCGCCTTCGTCGCTGCCTACGCGTGGGTGTCCGTGCGGCCCGGCCTGGACGGGCTCGGCGGGGCCGTCCTCGTCACCACCGCCGCCTACTTCCCCTTCGTCTACCTCCCGGTCGCGGCGATCCTGCGCGACCTCGACGCGGCGCCCGCCGAGGACGCCCGCGCGCTTGGCCTGACCCCCTTCGCTGCCTGGCGGCGCACCGTCCTGCCCCGGCTGCGTCCCGCGATCAGCGGCGGCGGACTCCTCGTCGCGCTGCACCTGCTCGCGGAGTTCGGCGTGCTGGAGATGATGCGCTACCCGACCTTCACCACCGCGATCCTCGTCCAGTACGAGGTCAGCTTCAGCAGCAACCAGGGCAGCCTGCTCGCCGTCGTCCTCGCGGTCCTGTGCATCACCGTCCTGACGCTCGAGCACTTCCTGCGCGGCTCGGCCCGTACCGCTCGCGTCGGCCGCGGCGTGCACCGTGCCGCCGACCCCGTGCACCTGGGTCGCTGGGCACCGATCGCGTCTGCCGGACTGTCCGTCGTCGTGCTCGTCTCCCTCGTCGTGCCGGTCACTCTCGTCGGGCGGTGGCTCCTGGCGCACCTCACCGACCCGGCGGCCGACCCCGGGCTGCGCCCGTCGCTGCTCCTGACCACCGGCACCACCATCTCGCTGGCTCTCGCGGCCGCGGCCCTCACGACCATCATGGCTCTCCCCGGTGCCTGGCTGCTCAGCCGCCGACGCTCTGGCTGGACGCTCCTGCTCGAGCGCGTCACCTATGTCGCCAGCTCCCTGCCGGGCGTCGTCATCGCCCTGGCCATGATCACCCTGACGGTCACCTACCTGCCGTCCGTCTACCAGAGTCCCGCGCTGCTCGTCCTCGGCTACACGATCCTCTTCATCCCGCGAGCGATGGTCTCGCTGCGCTCCGGGCTGGCGGCAGCGCCGCCCGAGCTGAGCGATGCCGCCCGATCGCTCGGCAGCAGCCCGTTCAGCGCCTTCCGCCGGGTGGTGCTGCCCCTCATCCTCCCGTCGGCCCTCACCGGCGCCGCGCTCGTCGCCATCGCTGCCGCCACCGAGCTGACCGCGACCCTGCTGCTCTCCCCGACCGGGACCTCGACCCTGGCGACCGCCTTCTGGGCAGCGAGCGACGAGTTCGACTACGCGGGGGCCGCCCCCTTCGCCGCGATGATGATCCTGCTGTCCGCGCCCCTGACCGTCCTGATGCTGCGACAGAGTGGGATCGAAGAATGAGCACTGTTGACGTCCGAGGGATCACCGTCGGGTACGGCGGCGACCCGGTCCTGAGCGGGATCGACCTCACCGTCCCGACGGGCACGACCACGGCCGTGCTCGGCGCCTCCGGAGGCGGCAAGACCACGCTCCTGCGGGTCATCGCCGGCTTCCTCGCCCCCGATGCCGGCACCGTGCGCCTCGACGACCGCGTCGTCTGCGGTGGCGGCCGCCCCGTCCCGCCCGAGCGTCGGGGCATCGGGTACGTGCGTCAGGACGGCGGGCTCTTCCCCCACCTGGACGTCGGCGGCAACATCGCCTTCGGTTTGCCTCGCGCGGCCCGCAGGCGTCGCGATCGCGTCGCCGAGCTGCTGGAGCTCGTCGGCCTGCCCGCGCAGACCGCGACCCGGCGCCCGGCGCAGCTCTCCGGCGGCCAGCAGCAGCGCGTGGCCCTGGCCCGCGCACTCGCCCTCTCCCCGGGCGTCGTGCTCCTCGACGAACCCTTCTCCTCCCTCGACACCGCGCTGCGGGCCAGCACCCGGGACGCCGTCGCCGCGGCCCTGGCCGAGACCGCCGCGACGACGATCCTGGTGACGCACGACCAGCAGGAGGCCCTCTCCTTCGCTGACCAGGTCGCGATCATGCGCGATGGTCGGTTCAGCCAGGTCGGCACCCCGCGCGAGATCTACGAAGCCCCCGTCGACGCCCGCGAGGCCACCTTCCTCGGCGACGTCGTGCACCTCCACGGGCACCGCACGCCCGAGGGCATCACGTGCGCGCTCGGCGTGCTCACGGGCCGCGACGACGGCCTCGCACCCACCGCCGGTGACGTCGACGTCGTCATCCGCCCCGAGGACCTCACCCTCACCGACTCACCCGGATGCCCGCACGGCACGGTGCAGGAGATCAGCTACCACGGTGCCCACGCCCTCGTCCGGGTCGCTCTGGACGAAGGCACCCACGTCAGCGTGCGGGTCGTCGGCCGGCGCGCCCCGGAGCCCGGCGAGCAGGTGCCCGTCAGCGTCATCGGACCCGTCCTGGCCTACCCGCGCCCCTGACCCTCTGCTGGGCCTCGGCACTGGGCCTCGGCGCTCGTCGGGTGACCTGCGGGTACGACACCACCTTGACGCGACGGACCAGCGGGAAACCCTTGATTTCAGGGGGTTCGGCGCGTCGGTCCCGGGCATGTGGGTGTCGTACCCGCAAGTAACAATTGCGGGACGCGGCTCCGGGACCACGCGGCTCGGGGCTGCAGGGACGCGCGACGCGAAGGCCCGCGGCCCCGAGGCTCAGGGGTTGGTGCAGGTGACGCTGTCCTGGGGGATGTAGCGGGTGGTGAAGGTCGAGGTCTTCACCGTCTTGCCGTCCTTGACGAAGGTCCGGGTGATGTCGACCGAGAAGCCCGGCGCGGGTGACTGCGGGACGCAGCCCTTCTTGTCGTCGGTGATCGTCTTGGGCGGGGTGATGTTCTTGCGGGCGCTCTTGGCGGCCTTGACCTCGTCGTAGGCCTTGCGGCCGTGGAAGGTCACCGTGACCTCGTCGCCGTTGACCTCCGAGGTGATCAGGATCCCCGCGCCCGTGTCGTTGGTGAAGCGGTTGTCGACATTGGGCCAGGAGATCGTCGCCTCACGGCCCTCCGGGTAACGGGAGATGTAGAAGGAGTGGGGGTGGAACTCCTCGATCTTGGCTCCCGAGAAGAAGACCGCGTTGAAGACGGTCGTCGACAGCTGCGAGATCCCGCCGCCGTAGTCGTTGGCCAGCCGGCCGCCCATGATCACGCCCGCCTTGCCGTAGCCCGCGGCCGCGGTGCGCTGACCGAGGACCGCGTTGAGGGAAAAGGTGTCCCCGGGAGCGACATAGGTGCCGTTGAGGGTGCGCGCGGCCAGGCGGATGTTGTCGGCGCGGACCCCGGTGGTGCTCGGGAGATAGGTGGTGAAGGTGGAGATCTGCTCCTTGGGGAGCGTCTTCTTCGCCTGCTCGGTGGTCAGCTGTGGCTTCGACTCCTTGGAGTCGACCTGGATGGTGCGCTGGTCACCCGTCTTCTTCATCGCCGCGACGACCTTGGCGCCGATGCCTTCCTCGGAGAGCGCCAGTCCCGTGCTCGACGGCGTGACGTCGAAGCTCGACCCACGGCGCACGACGGTCGCGTCCTTGGCCTCCCGGAACTTGCCCGACGCCTTGCCGGCGTCGATCGCCGCCTGCCCGACCTTCTTCTCGTCCACGGTGGCGGAGAGCGTGCCGTCGGTGTCCTTGATCGACACGGCCGCGGCCAGCTGCTCGGCCGGCACGGTGAAGGAGATGTCCTTGGCCGCGCCCTCGCCTGCGGGATCGGTGGACGTGACCGTGACGGGTCCGGAGACGAGCGGCTCGAGGTCATCCTTGGCAAAGCGGTCGATCTCGGCCTGGCTGAGCTGGGGTGCGGGCTCGCTCGTCGGCGCGTCGAAGGAACGATCCTGCGGCCACGCCGTGGCGATCGAGGTCGTCACGGCGTCACGGTCGACGGCGAGCCCCGGCGTCGAGGCGGTCTTCTTGACGGTGGTGCCCGTGAGCGTCACCTTGCCCTCGACCGGCTTCTTGTCCAGCGGCTTGGTCTTGCTCTCGACGGCCTTGGCGAGCGCGTCCTCGTCGACGGCGACGTCGATCTCTCGCTCGACACCGCCCCGCGCGTGGTTCCACAGGTCCGCAGGGTTGAGGCTGAAACCGGTGAGGCCCTCGACGGAGCTCGCGTAATCATAGGACAGGCCCGAGTCCGCAGGGTCCAGCTCGACCTCGGTGCCGTCGACGGTCACCACCACGGGGCGAGCCTCCTCCTCGGACAGCCGGTCCTCGAGGGTCTGGCGCGCCTCGGCCGGGGTCTGACCGCCGATGGCGACACCCCCGATGCGCGTCTCTGCGGGCACCCGGTCGGCGAAGTACAGCGCCGCGGCCGCGTAGAGACCCCCCAGCACGATGATGACGAAGGCCACGGCCAGGAAGGTGCGTCCCCGCCGCGGGGAGTCGATGACGTCCTCGCCATCGGTCCAGCGCTCGTCCTTGGTCATCAGGTCACCTCGTGGTCGTGTAGCGGCTGCGGTAGTAGATCAGTGGATCATCCCGGCGGGCATCTGCCTGGCTCGACATGACCTCACCGACGACGATCGTGTGGTCGCCGGCCTCGTGCAGTGCGGTGGTACGGCACTCCAGGGTGGCCAGCGCGTCGTCGACGAGCGCCACGCCGAGCTCGCCGCGGTGGTGCGCGATGCCGGAGAGCTGGCCGTAGAGCGGACGCCCTCCCGTGCTCAGCCAGGTGGCAGCCGGACGGCCCGCCTCGGGCAGGATCGAGACCCCCCAGACACCGGAGGAGACCACGGCGTCGTGCCAGCCGGTGTCCTGTCGCACGCACACGAGGACCAGTGGGGGCTCGAGGGAGACGGAGGTGACCGAGTTCGCGGTCATCGCGTGGTCGTGGCCGTCCTCGAGCGTCGTCACGACGGTCACCCCGGTCGCGAAGTGGGCCATCGCGTGCCGCAGGCTCGTCGGCGCCACGCCGCTCATCGGCGAGCCACCAGTGGTGGCCGCGCCCCCGAGAGGGTCGCGGGCAGCGGCTCGCCCGTCGTGACGTCCAGTCGCGCATAGCCCTCTCGCGCCGGCAGTCGGGCGGCGATGTCGTTGGACAGCGCATAGGTGTTGCTGGGCCCGAGCGTGACCTGGGTGCGGTGGTGCCGCAGCGCGTCGGCCTGACGCTCGCGCGCCTCCTCGTCGACGATCGCATGGGTCACGATCGCGTCCGCGACGACCGAAGGGGGGAAGTCTCCCGTGGGCAGGGCCCAGCCGAGTCCGCGCACCTCGTCGGTCACGGCGAGGACCTCACGGTCCTCCTGCGCCCACGACCGGGGGGTGAAGGCCCCGAAGAGCGCCGGGCGAATCGCTGCGTCCATGTCGGCCAGCGCGCGACGGGTGACCTCGTGGGTACGGATGTGATCCGGGTGGGCGTAGCCGCCGTGGGCGTCGTAGGTGACGACGAGGTCAGGGTCGACAGCGTCGATGACGGCGGCGACCGCCGCGATCGCCTGCGCGTCGTCGGAGCGGACCCAGGCGCGCGGATCCTGCGCGCCGGGCGTCCCGGCCATCCCGGAGTCACGCCACCGGGAGAGGCGGCCTGCGGCCTGGTCCTCACCGAGCACGGTGCTGTGCGCACCGATGGCAGTCATCGCACCCCGCAGCTCGTCGCGACGGAACTCGCCGAGCGTGTCCTCGTGATCGGCGTCGAGGTGGACCAGCTCGGTCGGGATGACCTCGCCCTGCTCGCCGAGCGTGCAGGTGAGCACGTGCACCTCGTCGCCGGCCGCGACGTGGTGGGCGATGGCGACGCCGGTCGCCAGGCTCTCGTCGTCGGGGTGCGCGTGGACGAAGAGCAGCCGGGCAGGCCGCCCGGGCACGAGGACCGGCATGGCGGGCATCACCGGGACACCCCGATCAGGCCGATCTCCGGAGCCCCGCCATAGACGGGGTTGCCGGTGAGTGAGGTGACCTCGGACCCGGCGGCGTAGGTCAGTCGAGTCTGACGAAGGGGGATGTAGACGCCGTCCTCGAGCAGGCCGGTGTCGATCGCGGACCACTGGTCAGCGCGCTTCGTGTCATCACTCATGCCGGCAGCCTTGTCCATGGCCTTGGTGACCTTGTCGTCGGCGAAGAGCCCGTAGTCACGCCCCACCGACGTCTTGGACAGGTTGATCCGGTCGTCGAAGAGAGGCGGCAGGACGGTGCTCGCCGACGGGAAGTCGGGGCCCCAGTTGGCCCACAGGACGTCGTAGTCCTCGGCCACCTTGCGGGCCCCGATCTCGGCGAAGTACTCGTCACCCAAGGCCTTGAGGGTCACCTCGAAGCCGGCGTCCTCCCACCCGCTCTCGAGGGCCTTCATCGCCTCGTCCATGGTGCCTCCGCCCCGGTAGGCGACGGAGATCTTGACGGGAGCCTTGACCTTGGCCTTGGCCAGTCGTTTGCGGGCCTGCGCGGCGTCCCCCGATGGCCCGTTGTCGACGACACTCTCGTGCGCGGACGGCAGCGCGGCGCCGAGCAGCGACCACGTGGGTGTCCCCGACGCGGCGCCTCGCGCCTGCGTGTATGCCGCCCGGTCGGTCGCCTCGGCGAGCGCGCGACGCACTGTCGTCGAGCGCAGCGCCTTGCTGCGCGTGTTGACGGCGAGGTAGTCGACGACCTGCCCGTCGACCTGGACGGTCT
This sequence comes from Janibacter sp., assembly GCA_030453295.1. Classification (GTDB taxonomy): domain Bacteria; phylum Actinomycetota; class Actinomycetes; order Actinomycetales; family Dermatophilaceae; genus Janibacter. Next base: position 2,659 of record JAKDKQ010000004.1, on the reverse strand, counting down.
GCACGGCGTCGCCGGCCTCGTCGAGCGCCGGGCCGAGGACGCTGGGGACGGGGTCGAGGGCGAGCGTGCGACCGCCGTCCTCACCGTCGAGGATGGTCTCGACCGCGTCCTTGGTCTCGACGCCCTCCTTGTGCAGGATCGACGACGGCCCCGGCGTGCGCAGGGGGTCCGACTCCTGGCTCCACGCCGTGTTGCGCACCCAGGTGCCGCCGCTGCTGGGCGTCCAGCCGTCAGAGAGCTTGTACGGACCCGACGAGAAGGCCTCGTGGGTGGCGTCCTCGTCCTCCTGCGACTCCTTGTACGGCGCAAACTCCGGCAGCGAGACGATCTCGTCGAAGTTGCCCACGGCTTCGTCGAGGTGGAACACGACGGTGCGCTCGTCGGGGCACTCCACGGCCTTGTTGATCAGCCTGCGGGAGGCCTTGGAGGTACCCCCCTTCGCCAAGGGGCCGGGATAGGTGGACGTGCCGTCCTTCTTCTTCGGGATGTCGAGGAAGGTCAAGGCGTAGCCACTCGAGGGGATGTCCGCGTCGAAGGATCGGGCAACCCCGTAGCGGACGTCCTCACAGGTGACCCGTGAACCGTCCTGCCAGGTCACGCCCTTGCGCAAGGTGAAGGTCCACTGCGTCGCGTCCTTGGTGGCCTTGCCCGTGCTCGACGCCAGGTCACCGACGAGCTTGCGCTGCCCGGCGAGGTCAGTCGCCGGCGTGTAGGCGGTGAGCGTGCGCATCCACGTCCTCGAGGCGAAGCCCGCGTCCTGACGCTGGGTGATCCGCTGCGGATCCCACGCCTGGACGGGACCGGCCGACAGCACCGTCAGCCGGTCCTCGGGGCCGCTGACCTGCCCCGCCGACGCGGTGGCCGAGGGGTCCGGGCCACTGTCCGCGTCATCGGTGCACGCAGAAACACCCGCCACGAGGGCGAGTGCTCCTGCTGTTGCGATGAGTCCTCGAGCGATGCGCCGCATCGGCGCTCCCTTCTCAGGAGTTGCGGGCCTTGGAGGCGGTGCGCGCCCGCAGGTTGGCGTCGAGCACGAGCTTGCGGATACGGATCGTGTCCGGGGTGACCTCGACGCACTCGTCCTCGCGGCAGAACTCGAGCGACTGCTCGAGGGTCAGCTTGCGGGGCGGAACCACCTTTTCGAAGTTGTCGGCCGAGGAGGCGCGCACGTTGGTGAGCTTCTTCTCCTTGGTGATGTTGACATCCATGTCGTCGGCGCGCGAATTTTCGCCGACGATCATGCCCTCGTAGACCACGGTGCCCGGCTCGGTGAAGAGGGACCCGCGCTCCTGCAGGTTGACCATGGCGTAGGCCGTGACCGGCCCGGAGCGGTCGGCCACGAGCGACCCGGAGACGCGCGTGGTGATGGTGCCGAACCACGGCTCGTAGCCCTCGAAGACGTGGTTGGCGATGCCCGCGCCTCGCGTCTCGGTGAGGAACTCGGTCCGGAACCCGATGAGACCGCGGGAGGGCACGAGGAACTCCATGCGGATCCAGCCGGTGCCGTGGTTGGTCATCTGCTCCATGCGGCCCTTGCGGGCAGCCATCAGCTGGGTGATCGCGCCGAGGTACTCCTCGGGGGTGTCGATCGTCAGGCGCTCGACCGGCTCGTGCACCTTGCCGTCGACCTCCTTGGTGACGACCTGCGGCTTGCCGACGGTCAGCTCGAAGCCTTCGCGGCGCATCTGCTCGACGAGGATGGCCAGGGCGAGCTCACCACGGCCCTGGACCTCCCACGCGTCCGGACGCGCGGTCGGCAGGACGCGCAGCGACACATTGCCCACGAGCTCCTTGTCGAGGCGGTCCTTGACCATGCGGGCGGTGACCTTGGTGTTCTTCGTCTCGCCGCGCCCCACGAGCGGGGAGGTGTTGGTGCCGAGCGTCATCGAGATGGCCGGCTCGTCGACGGTGATCACGGGCAGCGGGATCGGGTTGTCGGCATCGGCGATGGTGTCGCCGATCATGATCTCGGGGATACCGGCGATGGCGATGATGTCGCCCGGGCGGGCAGCACCCTGGTCGAGCGGCTTGCGCTCCAGGCCCTCGGTGATGAGCAGCTCGGTGATCTTCACCCGCTCCTGGGTGCCGTCGTGACGGCACCAGGCGACCTGCTGGCCCTTGCGCAGCTCGCCGTTGAAGACGCGCAGCAGCGCGAGACGACCCAGGAAGTTGCTCGAGTCGAGGTTGGTCACGTGCGCCTGCAGCGGGGCGTCGTCCTCGTAGGACGGGGCAGGGATCGTCTCCATGATCGTGCGGAAGAGCGGCTCGAGGTCATCGTTGTCCGGCAGGGTGCCGTTGTCCGGACGGTTGAGGCTCGCGGCGCCGTTCTTGCCGGAGGTGTAGACGATGGGGAACTCGATCTGGTCCTCGTCGGCCTCGAGGTCCATGAAGAGCTCGTAGGCCTCGTCGACGACCTCGGCGATGCGGCTGTCAGGACGGTCGACCTTGTTGATGGCCAGGATGACCGGCAGCTTCGCCGCGAGCGCCTTGCGCAGGACGAAGCGGGTCTGGGGCAGCGGCCCCTCGGACGCGTCGACGAGGAGGACGACACCGTCGACCATGGACAGGCCACGCTCGACCTCGCCGCCGAAGTCCGCGTGACCAGGGGTGTCGATGATGTTGATCGTGACGCCGTCGGGGGCGTCGTGCGCCGCCGCGG
>JAKDKQ010000150.1 GCA_030453295.1 Janibacter sp. | reverse complement strand
TCGACGTGCTCATCGACGGGGACGACAACCTCGTCGCCAATGCCGTGCACATCGGGGTGGGGGAGGAGGCCGGACGGATCGCGGCCCCGTGGAAGGAACGCCTGGTCACGCTGCACCTGGGGGTCCTCGGCTACGCCATCGGGGGGATCGCCGCAGGCTTCGGCCAGCAAGGGCGACACCTCGAGGTCATCGCCGACGACGAGGTGATCAGCGACGGCAGCCGGCGCGTGCTGCAGGTCGCCATCACGATCGGTACCAGCGTCGGCGGGGGCACCGAGCTCGCACCCGACGCACGTCCCGGTGACGGCCTCGCCGAGGTCGTCGTCTCGTACGCCGTGGCACCCTCCCGTCGGGTCCGCTATGCCCTCCGCCTGAGTCGGGGCACCCACACCGAGCTCGACGATGTCGTCACCACCCGCGCGCGCACCGTCACCGTGCGCGGATCCCATCACGAGGTCGCCGCCAACTCCGACGGTGAGGAGCTGGAGCCCACTCGTGAGCGCACCTGGCGCGTGGTGCCCGGTGCCTACCTCCTCCACTCGCCGGAGCCGACGACATGAGCCTCGTGAACCCCGACCGCCTGCGCACCCGCGTGCTCGACGCGCTCCTGGCGCCGCAGCGCCGCGATGTCGTCGCCCGGTCGCGCGTCGTCACTGCGGCCCGGGACCGCTTCGTCTCCGGGGAGTCGGTCGACGAGGCCGTGATCACCGCTGCGTGGCTGCGTCGCACCAACCGGTTGGCCGCGCTCCACCCGCTCCTGCCGGTGGCCACCGATGCCGCAGGGGTCGAGGCCACGGTCGCCGAGGTGGTGACCGCGATCGAGCGGGTCGCCCCGGTGACGTCCGGCGGGGACTACCGGTCGGAGATCTATCTCGCCCCCGAGCACCTCGCCCTGGGCTCTGACCCGGGCCGGGCTGCCGAGGCGCTCCACCGGATCTGTGTCGCCGGTACCGAGCACCTGGTGGATGTGACCCTCCGCTCCGGCCCGCACGAGGACGTCGACGCCCTCCTCGACCTCGTCGAGCGCACCCGGCAGGAGCACCCGCGACTCACGACCTCTCTCGTGGCCCGCCGGCACCGGAGCGAGGCCGACGCGCTGGCGCTCGCCGCCATGGGGGCGCGAGTGCGCTTGGTGCGCGGCGGGACGGGGGAGCCCCGAGCGATCGCCTGGCAGGACCCGCACGAGGTCGACCTGGCCTTTGCTCGGTGCCTCGCGACGCTCCTCGGGAGCGGGGTGCACACGGTCGTCGCCACCCACGAACCCGCCCTCCTCGACCTGGCCGACGGACTCGCCGACCAGTCCGGCCGCGGCCCCGAAGGCCTGGAGTACCAGTTCTTCCTCGGCGCGGACTCGGACCTGCAGCTGCGCACCGCCGATGCCGGTCACCGGGTGCGCGTCCTCGTGCCCTACGGCCCCGGATGGCTCGAGCACCTCCACGACCTCGCCCGCCGCCCCTCCGGGGTGCGCCGTCTCGTCGAGACGCTGAGCGGCCGGGCATGACCATCACCACTCACGAGCAGGAGCACAGATGACGACCGCGATCTACGGAGTCGGAGCGATGGGCAGCGCGATCCTCGAGGCCCTCACGGCGGATGGCGAAGGGGAGGTCCTCGCCGTCGAGGGTGCGCCCGAGCGGGCCGAGAGCCTGCGTGCGCAGTACGCCGACCGCCCGGGGGTGGAGGTCGTCGACGCCGCGATCGCGGCGGCGCGGGCCGATGTGCACCTGATCGTCGTCAAGCCCTACTCGGTGGCGGGGCTGCTCGAGGAGCTGGCCCCCTCCCTTCGCCCCGGATCGATCGTGCTCTGCCTGGCCCTCGGGGTCTCCCTCGCCGACCTGTCCGAGGCGCTGCCGGACGGCGTGGCCGCGATCCGCGGCATGCCCAACACCCCGGCTCGCGTCGGTCAGGGCATGACCGTGCTCAGCCCCGCCGCCGACGTCACGGACGAGCAGGTGCAGCTCGTGCGCGACCTGCTCGCCCCCACCGGCGAGACCCTGGTCCTGCCCGAAGCCCAGCAGGGCGTGGCCACGGCCTTGTCCGGCTCGGCCCCGGCGTACTTCTACCTCGTCGTGGAGGCCATGGTCGACGCGGGCGTCGCGCGCGGGCTCACCCGTGCCGACGCGCTCGCGCTCGCTGGGCAGGCCGCCCGCGGCGCTGGCGCCATGCTCGTCGAGACGGGGGAGGAGGCGGCCCTGCTGCGGGCAGCGGTCACCTCACCCGGCGGCTCGACGGCCGCCGCCCTGGCGCGGCTCGAGGCCCACGCCGTCCGGCACGCCGTCGCGGATGCCGTGGACGCCTGCACCGACCGAGCGAGCTGATGGACCGCGGGTGGGCAGTTCGCCGGCTCTCCGGCGACGACTGGCAGCGCCACCGGGCCGTCCGGCTCGCGATGCTCCTCGACCAGCCGGATGCCTACGGGAGCACCTTCGCCCGTGAGGAGGCCTTCGACGAGGCCACGTGGCGGCAGCGGCTCGAGCACCCCGTCTTCCTCGCCGAGAGCGACGCGGGCCTCCCGCTGGGTGCGGCCACCCTCTACCGCCCCGACGAGTCCCACGACCCCGAGATCGTCGCCATGTGGGTCGCCGGGCACGCGCGGGCACAGGGCATCGCGGACGCCCTCGTGCAGGCCTGCATCGACCTTGCCGGCGCGCGCGGCGACGCGGTCGTGCGGCTCCACGTCATGCGCGACAACCCGCGGGCCGTGGCCTTCTACGAGCGGGCCGGGTTTGCCTTCGACGGGTCCCTCGGTGACGTCGACGGATGTGATCGGATGAGCCGGGTTCTGACCGCCTGAGGTGAACATTGCATGACCCGGCAGGGCGATTCGCGGTCGGGGATGAGAGACTCACGCCATGAGTGAGATCACTGTGCGCGCACTGACCGAGGACGAGTGGGAGACCTATCGCAGCCTTCGGCTGGAAGCGCTGCAGGAATCTCCGGACGCCTTCGTGGCCGACCACGACGCCGAGTCGGCTGAGCCGGAGGAGTTCTGGCGGGCCCGGATGGCGCGCAGCGACCGGCTCGTGGCCGAGGCCGAAGGCACCCAGGTGGGGGTCGTCAGCATCGGTGCCGCAGACGAGGGCAAGGCAGAGGACGCCGGGCAGCTCTTCGGCCTGTGGGTCCGCCCCGACTGGCGCGGACGCAGCATCGCCGCCAACCTCGTGCGCCAGAGCGCCCGCATCGCGGAGAAGAAGGGCCTGACGCAGCTCTACTACTGGGTCGGCTCCGACAACGGCCGTGCGGTGGCCTTCGCCTCCAGCTTCGGGTTCCGTCCGACCGATGACCGTCGCCCGATGCGGGTCTCGGGCGGGGAGGGCACCGAGGAGGAAGTCGCCCTCGTCCTCGCGCTCGGTGAGGACCGCGGCTGACCCAGCCCCCACGACAACGAGTGGCCCACCCCCTTCGGACGAAGGGAGTGGGCCACCGGTCGTCGTGGCGGTCTACGGGCGGGCGGCCATCCGTTCGATGAGGGCCGTGGGCCCGCTGACGATGATCAGGTCGCCATTGCGCACCTTGGTCTCCGGGCGGGCGTAGGTGAAGTCCTGGCCCGGGGACTTCACGCCGACGACCGTGACGCCGTACTTGCTGCGGATGGAGGACTGCTCGAGGGTGAATCCCACGGCCTCCTGGGGCGGGGTCATCTTGACGATCGCGAAGCCGTCGTCGAACTCGATGTAATCCATCAGACGGCTACCGATGAGGTGCGCGAGCCGCTTGCCCGACTCGATCTCGGGGGAGAGGACGTGGTGCACGCCGATCCGGTTGAGGATGCGCGCGTGCGCCGGGCTGACCGCCTTGGCCCACACCTTGGGCGCCTCCCCGTCGATGAGGTTGACGGCCGCGAGCACGCTCGCCTCGATGGACGAGCCGATCCCGAGGACGCTGGCCGAAAAGGTGTGCGGCTTCAGCTCCTCGATGGTCGTGACCGAGGTGGCGTCTCCCTGGACGATCCGACCGACGCGGCCGAGGAAGGTCTCGGCCAGCGCAGGATCGAGCTCGAGCGCCGTCACGCGGTTGCCCAAGCGGTGCAGCTCGGTGGCGACGGCTCCGCCGAAGCGGCCGAGGCCGAGGACGAGGACGTCCTCGTTGTGCAGACGCATGCGCGGCACGCGGTCCTCCGATCGTCGGGATGGTCGTGGAAGACGACCCTAGCCGGGGTAGCGTCTCGATCATGAGCACACAGGCGTGCGCCATCTGGGGCGAGGACTTCACGCGGTACGACTTCGGCGCCGGCCATCCCATGTCGCCGGTTCGACTGGACCTCACGGCGCGTCTGTGCCAGACGCTCGGTGTCTTTGACGGCGTGGATGTCGTCGATGTCGAGCCGGCCACTGACGACATGCTCCTGAGCGTCCACGGTCGCGACTACATCGAGGCCGTCAAGCGCATCTCCGCCGACCCGACGAGCGCCGACGGCAGCTGGGGGATCGGCACCGACGACGTGCCGGCCTTCGCCGGGATCCACGAGAGCAGCGCCCGCATCGTCGCCGGCTCGGTCGAGGCCGCACGCCGCGTGTGGAGTGGCGAGGCCGAGCACGGCGTCAACTTCACCGGCGGGATGCACCACGCCATGCGCGACCGTGCTGCCGGCTTCTGCATCTACAACGACATCGCCGCAGCCATCTCCTGGCTCCTCGACCAGGGCGTCGAGCGGATCGCCTACGTCGATGTGGACGTCCACCACGGCGATGGTGTCCAGGAGATCTTCTACGACGACCCCAGGGTCCTCACGGTCTCGATACACGAGTCGGGTCGCACGCTCTTCCCCGGCACCGGGTGGCCCGGCGACACGGGCGGTCCGGGAGCCGAGGGCACTGCTGTCAATGTCGCGCTCCCTCCGGGAGTGACCGACGGCCCGTGGTTGCGGGCGATCACGTCGGTGGCAGCTCCGGTGGTCCGTGCCTTCGAGCCGCAGGTCCTCGTGACCCAGCACGGGTGCGACACCCACAAGGACGACCCGCTGGCGCACATGGCGCTCTCCCTCGACGCACAGCGTCAGGCCGCGGTCAACCTGCACCGGCTCGCGCACGAGGTGAGCGACGGGCGGTGGCTGGCGGTCGGTGGCGGCGGTTACGACATCACCAGCGCCGTCCCGCGCGCGTGGACCCACCTGACGGCCATCGCCGCCCACACGCCGGTTCCTGCGTCGACCGAGACCCCCGTGGCCTGGCGCGAGCACGTCGAGCTGGTCGGTGGGCAGCCGGGGCCGGCTCGGATGAGCGACCTGCCGGACAAGGAGCTGCCGATCTGGGTGCAGCCCTGGGCGATGGGCTACAACCCGCACAGCGGGGTCGACCGGGCGATCATGGCGACCCGTGAGGCGATCTTCCCGATGTACGGGCTCGACGTCTGGTACGACTGAAAACCACGACTCGAGCAGGTTTCATCGGCGTGTCGGGTGGACGCGGACGAAATTCACCCCCAGCCCGTCTTCACAGCCGTCACATCTGCCCCTATGGTGGACACCTGCAGGGCTCGTCGAGGTCCGCCGGCATCCGCTGGCGGCGCGGTCCTGCGGATTCCGAGGTGATCATGTCCAACGACCGACTGGGTGAGGTGCGTTTCCTCACCGTGGCT
>JAKDKQ010000149.1 GCA_030453295.1 Janibacter sp. | reverse complement strand
ATCCCCGGCGACGTGTGCCTCTTCGACTTCGAGCCCTGGGAGATCGGCAACCCCGCCTACGGGTACGACCCGGGCTCGACCGCCCACGCCGAGCAGGGCGCGACGGACCTGGCGATCTTCTACGGCCGCAACAACCTGCTCATCAACGGCGACCTGGGCTGGGTGCCCGGCTCGGTCTTCGGCGCGATCGAGGAGGGGCTGCCCGAGATGGCCGCCGCGTGCAACGACCTGTGGCGGCACGGCTTCGCCGGGGAGCGGCTGGTCTTCGCCCGGGCCTGAGGCCCGAGCACGAGAGGGCGTCCTGGTGCATTTCATGGCGGAATCTGCCACCGAATGCACCAGGACGACCCTTTGTGCACGGGCAGGTCAGGGGAATGTCGTCCGGAACCAGGCCCGGGCCCGCGACTCGTCCTGCGCGGTGATGGCATGGCCGACGGGCAACACCTCGTGGGTGACGGCAGCATGCATGCCGCGCAGGTCCCCAGCCAGCAGGGCCCCATCCCCCACAGCTCGACGCTCGTCGTGGGCACCGTCGAGGACGAGGACCGGCACGCCACCCAAGTCCACCAACGGCGGCGTGGCGAAGGGAGAGAGCGGCCGGAAGAGCACAGCGCCCGCGATCAGCTCGGGGTGCGACATGAGCACTGCAGCCGCCATGATCGCTCCGTTGGAAAAGCCGACCACCACGGGTCGGGCGCCGAGGTCGCGCTCCATGCCCAGGATGAACTCACGAAGGACGGGAACCCTCGCCGAGAGGTCTTCCTCGTCGATCCGCCGGTCTGCGTGGCGTCGGAAGAATGCGTGACCGCCCAACATGACGACTCGCCCACGCACCCCGAGCTTCGTGGCTGTGGGTGAGAGTCGATGAGCAAGCCCCAGCAGGTCCGACTCGTTGCCATCCGACCCATGGAGGAGCACCAGAGAGGCGCTCCCCGTGTTGGTACCGGGGACAAGGACATGCTCATGGGGTGGCGAGCTCACACTTCATCCTCCCCCGAGCCCGTGGAACGAGTCAGCCCGCGAGCACGCCCTCGATCCACCGGGCGGCAGCGAGGACGAGGTCGTCGGAGTGTCGCGGCCCGACGATCTGCAGGCCGACGGGCAGTCCGGCGGCCGTGGTCCCACAGGGGATGCTGATCGCGGGCTGCTGGGTCATGTTGAAGGGGTACGTGTAGGGCGTCCAGTCGGGCCAGCCGCGCATCCCGCTGCCCGGCGGGACGTCATGACCGGCCTCGAAGGCCACGAGCGGCATGGTCGGGGTGAGCAGCAGGTTGTGCTGCTCGTGGAAGGCGCCCATCGTGATGCCGAGCTGGGCCGCCACGCCGCGCGCCTGGAGGTAGTCGACTCCCGAGCTGGTCTCCCCTTCGTCCCAGACCCGACCCAGACCCGGGTCGATGCTCTCGCGAGCGCCGGGCATCCCCCGCAGCAGCGTCGCGGCGCCGGTTGCCCAGAGCAGCTCGAAGGCCGCGAGCGGGTCCTCGAAGCCGGGGTCGGCCGCATCCACGGCCATCCCGGCCGCAGCGACGCGCGCGACGGCCGCATCGACGACCCGGCCGACCTCGTCGTCGAGATCGACGAAGCCCAGGTCGCGTGAGTACGCCACGTGCAGACCGGTGAGGTCCCGGGCGAGCTCCCCGCGGAAGGTGCGCGTCGGCGGGGCGAGCGAGGTCGGGTCGCGTGGGTCGGGCATCGAGAGGATGTCCATGAGCAGGGCCGTGTCCTCGACCGTGCGCGTCATCGGGCCGGCGTGCGCCAGCGGGCCGAAGGGGCTCGCGGGAAACATCGAGATGCGGCCGTGCGTCGGCTTGAACCCGACGATCCCGCAGAAGGACGCGGGGATGCGTACGCTGCCACCCCCGTCGGTGCCCACCGCGACCGGCCCCATGCCCGCGGCAACCGCTGCCGCCGCGCCCCCCGACGACCCTCCTGCAGTCGTCGAGGGGTCGGCGGGGTTGCGGGTGATGCCGGTCAGCGGCGAGTCGGTGACGCCCTTCCACGCGAGCTCGGGCGTCGTCGTCTTGCCGACGAAGACCATCCCGTCGGCACGCAGCCGGGCCGCCACGGGCGAGTCGACGTCCCACGGCTGGTCCGGGTTGATCGCCTTGGAGCCGCGAAGGGTGGGCCATCCCTGGGTGAGGAAGATGTCCTTGATCGAGATGGGCACCCCGTCGAGCAGACCCTGCGGGTGACCCGCATGCCACCGCTCCTGCGAAGCGCGCGCCTGCACGAGCGCCGACTCCCGGTCGACGAGGCAGAAGGCGTTGAGGTCACCGTCGACCGCCTCGATGCGATCGACGACCGCATCGGTCGCCTCCACCGGGGAGAGCTCGCCGGACCCGTAGGCGGCGACGAGCTCGACAGCGGTCATCTCGGTGGGGTTCATGCAGGGCTCCCGTCGGTCGGTACATATCCCAGTGAGGTGTCGACGACGTGCCGCAGCGGCTCCTCGTCGACCCACCGGGTGAAGTTGTCGGCGAAGAGCCGTACGAGCTCATCGCGCCACCCCACGAAGTCCCCCGAGCTGTGCGGGGTGATGACGACATCGGGCAGGTCCCACAGGGGGTGGTCGGTCGGCAGCGGCTCGGTGTCGAGCACGTCGAGGGCAGCGCCAGCGATGGCGCCCTCCTGCAGCGCGGTCACCAGGTCGTCGGTGACGACCGACTCGCCCCGGCCCACGTTGATGAAGCGGGCGTGATCGGGCATGGCGCGGAAGGCTGCCGCGTCGAACATCCCTCGTGTGGCGTCCGTCAGCGGGGCGATGCAGACGACCCAGTCGGCTCCGGCGAGCGCGTGGTGCAGGTCCTCCTGGGCGGTCACCGTGCCGAAGTCCGGGTCGCCGGTGCGGGCGCGGCGACCGGAGGCGGAGACCTCCATGCCGACGGCGCGCAGGAGTCGGGCGATCGCCCGACCGATCTGGCCGGTACCGACGACGAGCACGCGGGAGCCGGCGACCCGCTCGGACTCGCGGTGCACCCAGCGGTGGGCCTGCTGCAGCTCCCACGAGCGCGGCAGCCCCTTGGCGATGCTCACGACCTGCCCGAGGACGTACTCCGCGATCGCCTCGTCGAAGACGCCACGCGAGTTGGTGAGGACGACATCGCTCTCGCGCACCTCCGGGGAGAGGATCGCGTCGACACCCGTGGAGGCCACGTGGAGCCACTCGAGGGAGTCTGCCGCAGGCCACGCGTCAGGGATCGCGGTGGAGAAGAAGTCGTAGGCGAAGAGCACATCGGCGCCGACGATCGCCTCGGGCAGCTCGGCTGCTGTCGCGTAGCGCACCTCGTGCGCCCGCTCGAGGACCGGCGCCATCGCCTGCTCGCTCGGGAGATCTCCGTCGTGGAGCACCACGACCACGGACTGCCTGGGCATGTTGACAACGTAGGAGCGGGTTCCTAGATTGTCAACAATCTGGCAATCCGATGCGAAGGGTGGTCCGCGCGTGGAGCTCACCGGCGTCGAGTTCGACGGGCCGCTGGCCCAACGCGGCATCGGGGTCATCGCCCCCTTCGACCTGGCGCTGGAGCGAGAGCTGTGGCGCTGGGCCCCGCTGGAGGTCAGCTTCCACCTGGCGCGCACCCCCTTCGAGCCGGTGCCGGTCAGCCTCGAGATGGCGCAGCGGGTCTCCGACATCGGCGCGCTGCAGGCCGCGACCCGCGAGCTGCTCGGTGTGGACCCCGAGGTCGTGGCCTACCTGTGCAGCTCGGGCAGCTTCATCCACGGCCGCGACGGCGAGGTGGCGCTCGGTGATGCGATGCGGGCGGCAGGCGCACCAGATGCGGTCACGTCGTCGGGTGCGCTGGCGGAGGCCGTCACGTCGCTGGGGTTGCGCCGGATCTCGGTGATCACGCCCTACGACCGGCCGCTGACCGACCGGCTCGTGGAGTTCCTCGGTGAGCTCGACGTCGAGGTCGTCACCGCGCAGCACCTGGGTCTCGGGGGCGGCATCTGGCGAGTCAATTACCGCACCGTGGCCGAGCTCGTCTGTGCCGCAGACGATCCCGCGAGCGAGGCGCTCTTCGTCTCCTGCACCAACCTGCCGACCTACGACATCATCGACCCGCTCGAGCGCGACCTCGGCAAGCCGGTGCTCACCGCCAACCAGCTGACCGTCTGGGCATGCCTGGCGCGCATGGGACTACCGATGATGGGACCGGGCCGATGGCTGGGGGAGGTGTTCGGCCGATGAGTGGGGCGAAGGGAGTCACCGCCGGCATCATCTACCCGGACCACGCTGCCGAGGACGAGTACCCCTGGGCCGCAGACCTGCTCGGTGTGCACCTGCCGGTGACGCACGTCTACGGCACGGACCTGCACGCGGTGCCCGAGCTGCTCGACCTCGGCCGTCCCGACCGGCTGGCAGCCGGTGCGGCGGCGCTCGCCGAGCACGACCCCCAGTCGGTCATGTGGGCGTGCACGTCGGGCAGCTTCGTCTACGGACCCGAGGGCGCGCGGCAGCAGATCCACCAGCTCGCTGCTGCTGCAGGCGTCCCCGCATCGAGCACGAGCGCTGCCTTCGTCGACGCGCTGGCCCACCTCGGCCTGACGCGCGTCGCCGTGGCGGCAAGCTATCCCGAGGACGTCGCGCGGCTCTTCGTCGAGTACCTGGCTGCCGCGGGCATCGAGGTCGTCGGGATGTCGAGTGCGGGCATCGACACCGCCGCCGAGGTCGGCGCGCTCGCCCCCGAGCAGGTCGTCGACCTCGCCGTCACCCACGACCGTCCCGAGGCGCAGACGCTCCTCGTCCCCGACACCGCCATGCGTACCCTCGGCGTCATCCCCGACCTGGAGGCCCGCCTGGGCAAGCCGGTGCTCACCGCCAACCAGGTGACGATCTGGCAGGCCCTGCGGCTCGCCGGGTCTGCGCCGACGTCGTCCGTGCTGGGAACCCTCTTCGCACGAAGGCAGGACCATGCCCCTGAGTGACCAGACCCCCAACCCGCGCCGCTCCACGGTCGAGCACATCGCCGACGAGCTGCGCAGCGCCGTCATGACCGGGCGCCTCGAGCCGGGCGAGCAGCTCGGCGAGGCCGACCTGGCGGCACACTTCGAGGTGTCGCGGGGGCCGCTGCGCGAGGCCATGCAGCGCCTGGTCTCCGAGGGCATCCTGCACGCCATCACCAACCGTGGAGTCTTCGTCAGCGAGCTGACCCTGGAGGACGTGCGCGACGTCTACCGCACCCGCTCGGTCATCGAGCGCGGCGCGCTCGAGGTCGTCCTCGACGAAGGGCACCGAGAGGCGACGGCCGACGAGCTCGACGACGTGGTCCGCCGGATGCGACGGGCGGCGGCGAAGGGGGACGGTCCCGCGGTGTCCGACGCGGACCAGCACTTCCACGAGGTGCTCGTCGAGGCGTCGGGCAGCCCCCGACTCATCCGCGCGATGCGCACCCTGCTCGTCGAAACCCGGATGTGTCTGGGCGAGCTGCGCACGACCTACACCGACCTCGAAACGCAGGTCGACGAGCACGAGGCCCTGCGACGCACCATCCTCGAGGCGACCCCCGCCAAGGCCAAGTCGGCCCTGCAGGCCCACCTCGACGACGCGGTGGAGCGGCTCGTGGCCAAGCGCACCTGAGCCGCCGCCTCCTCCCCCTTCGCACG
>JAKDKQ010000148.1 GCA_030453295.1 Janibacter sp. | reverse complement strand
AGCGCAACCTTGCCAAGGTTGAGGTCGCCGGTTCGAACCCGGTCATCCGCTCGGACACCACCCTCGTCGGTGGTCGAGCACCACCTGGGCGATTGGCGCAGCGGTAGCGCGCTTCCCTGACACGGAAGAGGTCACTGGTTCGATCCCAGTATCGCCCACCAGCACGATCAAGGCTCCGACGTCGCGACAGCGGCTCGGGGCCTTCGTCGTGCGCGGGCTGGTCCTGCAGCCCTGGCGTCCGCAGCGGCGCCACGCCGGGCGGCCCCGGTTGGGAGAGTGGCCGCTCGATGGGTTAATGTTTCTCCTCGTGCCCCACGTTGCAGACGTGACCGGGGCGCATGCGGATGTAGCTCAGTTGGTAGAGCGCAACCTTGCCAAGGTTGAGGTCGCCGGTTCGAACCCGGTCATCCGCTCGGAAGGTGAGACCACCTTTGGTGGTGGAGTGGCCGAGAGGCGAGGCAACGGCCTGCAAAGCCGTCTACACGGGTTCAAATCCCGTCTCCACCTCGACCATGCAGATCGTGTGCATGACCTGGGCGATTGGCGCAGCGGTAGCGCGCTTCCCTGACACGGAAGAGGTCACTGGTTCGATCCCAGTATCGCCCACCAGCACGACAAGGCCCCGGCCCGCGACGACGCGGACCGGGGCCTTTGTGCACCCGCTTGACGCCGTCGTGTGTGGCGACAGGGAGTGGAGGGTAGGGGCCCCTCATGACACGACATGTCTTCGTCCTGGGCCTGACCCCCCTGCAACGAGAAGAGCTGGCCACCGTCCACGAGAGCGGTGAGCTGCAGTTCCACGACCTGCTCGACCACGAGACCCTGGTCGGTACCGAGGAGGTCGATTTCGACGCACTGCTCGACCGGGCGCGCGCCCAGCTCGACGCCTTCGGCGGGAGCGTCGACGCCATCGTCAGCCACTGGGACTTCCCGACCTCCGTGCTCGGGCCCGTGCTGGCCGCTGAGCGTGGACTGCCTGCGCCGTCGCTGACGAGCCTGCTCAAGCTGGAGCACAAGTACTGGAGTCGGCTCGAGCAGCGTCAGTCCGTGCCGGAGGTGGTGCCCGCCTTCGTGGCCTTCGACCCCTTCGCCGTGGACGCCGCCGAGCAGATCGACCTGGACTTCCCCTACTGGGTCAAGCCGATCAAGGGCCACTCGTCCAACCTCGGGTTCGAGATCCGCGACGACAGCGACCTGCTGGCGGCGCTGGAGGAGATCCGCGCCGAGATCACCGGTGTCGGCGACGCCTTCGACCAGGTGCTGGAGCGCGTCGAACTCCCCGAGGAGCTGCAGGGGCTCGGCGGGTCGGGCTGTCTGGCCGAGGAGATCATCACCGGCACGCAGTTCGCTCCCGAGGGCAGCGTGTCCGGGGGCCAGTTCGCCGTCCACGGCGTGGTGGACATGCTCAAGGCCGAGAGCGGGCTGAGCATCGAGCGGATCGACTACCCGGCGGCCACCGTGCCGGAGCACGTCCAGCAGCAGGCTCGCGATGTCACGGCCCGCCTGCTCGAGCACATCGGCTTCGACGACGGGTGCTTCAACTCCGAGTTCATGTGGGACGAGGCGCGGGAGGAGTTGCGCATCATCGAGGTCAACACCCGCATCTCCCAGTCGCACAGCGAGATGTTTGCCCTCGTCGACGGCCGGTCCAACCACCAGGTCGCCGTGGACGTCGCGCTGGGGCACACGCCCAGCATGCCGAAGGGGGGAGGGGACCTCACCGTCGCCGCCCAGTACGTGGTGGCTCACGAGGGCGACGCGATCGTCCGGGCGATCCCCGACGCCTCGGTGCTCGAGCAGATCGCCGAGCGGTACCCCGGGACCAAGGTCACGTTCCCCGTGGCAGTGGGGGACCGGCTCTCCGAGCTCCCGCACCAGGACTCCTACCGCTACCTGCTGGCCATCGTCTATGTGGGAGCACCCGACAGGGAGAGCCTGCGCCAGCGGATCGACGACATCGAGCAGATGCTGCAGTTCGATCTCGAGGACTGCGACGAAGGGAGCGTGAGCCCATGACGGCCACCATCGACACCGAGATCATCCATGAGGTCGAGACGGAGGAAAATGTCTTCATCCCTCTCCGTGACGGACAGCGTGTGGCCGCCCGCCTGTGGCGACCGGCGGGGGAGGTCGGTCCGCTCCCAGCGGTCCTGGAGTACATCCCCTACCGCAAGCGTGACCTGACCCGCGGCCGCGATGCCGTCAACCACCCCTACATCGCCGCCCACGGTTACGTGTGCGTGCGCGTGGACCTGCGGGGGAGCGGCGACTCCGACGGGGTACTCGTCGACGAGTACCGCGAGCAGGAGCTGCAGGACGCCGAGGACGTCATCGCCTGGCTGGCCGAGCAGGACTGGTGCGACGGCAAGGTCGGCATGATGGGCATCTCCTGGGGCGGCTTCAACAGCCTCCAGGTCGCCGCGCGACAGCCACCGGCGCTCAAGGCGATCGTGAGCGCATCGGCGACCGAGGACCTCTACGTCGACAACATGCACTACATGGGCGGCGCGCTGCTCGGGGACAACCTCTCCGAGGCGACGGTCATGCTCGCCTTCAACAGCCTCCCGCCCGACCCCGCGATCGTCGGCGACGACTGGCGCGAGATGTGGCTGGAGCGGCTGCGCGGCAGCGGCCTGTGGCTCGACACCTGGCTGAGCCACCAGCGGCGCGACGCGTACTGGCGGCCGGCGTCGGTCAGCGAGGACTACTCCGCGATCCAGTGTCCCGTCATGGCCGTCGGCGGGTGGGCGGACGGCTACACCAACGCCATCTTCCGCCTCCTCGAGCACGTCGAGGTGCCCTGTCACGGACTCATCGGCCCGTGGGGCCACAAGTATCCGCACCTCGGGGTGCCCGGGCCGGCCATCGGGTTCCTCCAGGAGCTCGTGCGGTGGTGGGACCACTGGCTCAAGGACGAGGACACCGGGATCGACGAGGACCCCGTGCTGCGGGCCTGGATGCAGGACAGCGTCCCCCCGAGAGCCTCCTACGAGGAACGCCCCGGGCGTTGGGTCGCAGAGGACCAGTGGCCCTCACCGCGCATCGACGAGAAGGCGTTCCGGCTGACCCGGGCCAGCTTGGCCGAGGGCGGTCAGGGTGACGAGGGCATCGCGCCCCTCACCGTGAGGTCACCGCTCAGCGTGGGCATGTTCGCCGGCAAGTGGGCCTCCTACGCGGCCGTGCCGGATCTGCCCTACGACCAGCGCGAGGAGGATGGCGGGGCGCTCGTCTGGGAGAGCGAGCCACTCACCGAGCTCACCGACGTCTTCGGTCTGCCCTGTCTGGACGTCACGCTGTCGGCCGACCAGCCGGTGGCACAGGTGGCTGTCCGCCTGTCCGACGTCGCCCCGACCGGGGAGGCGACGCGCATCACCTACGGCGTCCTCAACCTCACCCACCGCACCTCGAGCACCCAGCCCGAGCCGCTCGTGCCGGGGCAGCGCTACGACGTCCGGGTGCCGCTCAACGGCGTGGCGCACTCCCTGCCGGAAGGCCACCGACTACGGCTGTCGGTGTCGACCTCGTACTGGCCGCTGGTCTGGCCGGCGCCGAGGGCGGCCGAGCTGACGATCCACCCCGCGGAGAGCACGCTGAGGATCCCGGTCCGGCCGCGGCAGGACGACGACGAGAGGGACTCTCCCTTCCACGAACCGACCATGGCGCCGGAGCTGGAGACGACGGTCCTCGAGCCGAGCGAGCACGACTGGCGGGTGACGCGTGACCTGGCGAGCGACGTCTCGACGCTGGAGATCGTCAACGACCAGGGCGCCTTCCGCATCGAGGAGACGGGCACGGTCATCCGCCGCTCGACGACGGAGTGGTACTCCTTCCGCTGGGACGACGTCACGTCCGTGCGCGGGGAGACCCGCACCGTGCGGCGGATCGAGCGGGACGACTGGCGCACCGAGGTCGTCACCAGCACGGTGCTCACCTGCACCGAGGACGACTTCATCATCCGCGCGGACCTCGACGCCTACGAGCTGGACGACGTCCGGGGACACAGACGCGTCCACGCCGAGAGCTGGGACCGGGTCATCCCCCGGGACCTCGTCTGACCGAAGGAGACACCATGACCTCGCTCTGGCGCGCACCGCGCGCACCCATGACCTCGGACGACCCGGTGGAGCGGTGCGACGACGTCGTCGTCGGCGCGGGCATCACCGGGCTCGTCACGGCGCTCCTCCTCGCTCGCGCCGGCCGCGAGGTCGTGGTGCTCGAGGCGCGCGACGTCGGTGCGGTGACCACCGGGCACAGCACGGCCAAGGTCTCGCTGCTGCAGGGCACGCGGTACTCGCAGCTGCTGCGCCGGCAGTCCGAGGAGGTGGTCGCCGGGTACGTCACAGGCAACCGCGAAGGGCGGGACTGGCTGCTGCGCTACTGCGAGGAGCACGACGTGCCCCACCAGGTGCGGCCGGCCGTGACCTACGCAGCGGATCCCGGTCGCGGGCTCGAGCAGGCGCGGGCGGAGCTCGACGCGGCCTCCCGGATGGGCCTGCCCGTGCGCTGGGCCGAGGACCTTCCCGTGCCCTTCGAGCACGCCGGCGGCGTGGTGCTCGACGACCAGGCCCAGATCGACCCGATGGAGCTCATCGACGCCCTCGTCGAGGACCTGCGCGCCCACGGGGGTCGGGTGGTGACAGGGGCCAGGGTCACCGGCATGGGCCAGTCGCTGCGACCGGTCGTGCGGCACACCCGCGGCGCGACCCGCTGCGACCAGGTCGTCCTCGCCACGGGCACACCGGTGCTCGACCGGGGCGGGTACTTCGCCAAGCTGAGCGTCTCGCGCTCCTATGCGCTCGCCTTCGACCACCCGAGCCCGCCGGAGATGATGCTCATCTCGGCGGGTGGACCGACCCGCTCGGTGCGCGACGCACCCGGGCCACGACTGCTCGTGGGCGGAGAGGGCCACCCCGTCGGGCACACCCGCTCCGAGCGTGGGCACGTGGACCGGCTGAGGGAGTGGACCGCCACGCACTTCCCCGACGCCGTGGAGACCCACGCCTGGTCGGCGCAGGACTACCGCTCGCACGACGGCTTCCCCTTCGTCGGCGCCATGCCACGGGGTCTGGGGCACGTGCACGTCGCCACCGGTTTCGACAAGTGGGGCATGACCAACGGCGTTGCGGCGGCGCTCGACCTCAGTGCGAGCATCCTCGGCGGGCAGATGCCCTGGTCGCGACCGATCCACCGTCGCATCAGCCGACCGCAGACCGTGGCCGCACTCCTGGGCATCAATGCCCGCGTCGCGATGGGCATTGTCACCGGGGCGGCGGAGGTGGCGCTGCACCCCCTTCGTCCCGGCAGTCCGACGGAGGGAGCCGGAGAGGTCGGTCGCGTCGGGGCCGTCCCCGTGGCCCGGTCCACGGTCGACGGACGCACCTGCGCGGTCTCCGCGCTGTGCACCCACCTGGGCGGCGTCGTGGAGTGGAACGATGCCGAGAGCACTTGGGACTGCCCCCTGCACGGATCTCGCTTCACGGCCACCGGCGAGGTGCTCGAGGGTCCCGCGGCGCGAGATCTGCCGCGACGGCCCGTCAGACGGACACGCGACGCGGGCCCGTGATGTCGTCAACCACATCGCTGATGTGGAGGGTGGAGTCGATGAGGGACCCGTACGCGAGCCAGTG
>JAKDKQ010000147.1 GCA_030453295.1 Janibacter sp. | reverse complement strand
TCGTCATCGGTGGGCCGATGGGCGACGCCGGGCTGACCGGCCGCAAGATCATCGTCGACACCTATGGCGGCATGGCCCGTCACGGTGGCGGTGCCTTCTCCGGCAAGGACCCGTCCAAGGTCGACCGCTCCGCCGCCTATGCCATGCGCTGGGTCGCCAAGAATGTCGTCGCCGCCGGCCTCGCCGGTCGCTGCGAGGTCCAGGTCGCGTACGCCATCGGCGCCGCGCAGCCCGTGGGCCTGTACATCGAGACCTTCGGCACAGAGAAGGTCGCGGTCGACACGATCCAGGCCGCCGTCGACAGCGTCTTCGACCTGCGGCCCCTGGCCATCGTCGAGGAGCTGGACCTGCTCCGCCCGATCTACGCCCCGACGGCCGCGTACGGCCACTTCGGACGCACCGAGGCGGCCGGGTACGACAACGCCTTCCCGTGGGAGCGGACCACCAAGGTCGAGGCACTGCAGGCCGCAGCCCGCGCCTGATCCACAGCCAGCTGACCGGGCGGGGTGTCGTTGACACACCGCCCGGTTACGTTTGTCCCCGTGCGCGTCGCCCAGGTACTCATCGACTCGGGGCTGGTCCATCTGGACCGGCCCTTCGAGTACCTCGTGCCCGAGGAGCTCGACGAGGCCGCGCAGCCGGGCGTGCGGATCAAGGCGCGCTTCGCCGGCCGTGACCTGGCCGGATACGTGGTCGAGCGCAGTGATGTCGCCGAGCACACGGGTCGGCTGGCGCCGCTGCGCACCGTCGTCTCGCCCGAGCAGGTCCTCACGCCTGCGATCCTCGAGGTGGCCCGTCGCCTCTCCCGGCACCAGGCCGGGACCGTCATGGACGTGCTGCGGCTGGCCATCCCGCCCCGTCACGCGCGTGCGGAGAAGGCCCTGCCGCTCGAGCCGCCACCCCTCGACCAGACGCCGGGTGGCGCGGAGGACGAAGGGGGGATCCCCCCTTCGTCGCCGACGGTGCCAGAGGTGTGGGCCGGCTACCGGGCCGGCTCGGCCTGGTGGTCCCGCGTCGCGGGTGGCGAGTCGCCGCGGGCAGCGTGGATCGCCGGGCCCTCGCGCCCACCGGAGACGGACTGGCCGATGGCCTTGGCCGAGGCCGCTCGCGGTGCCCTGCTGTCCGACCGGGGGAGCGTCATCGTCGTCCCGGACCAGCGTGACCTCGCCCGGGTCGACGCCGCGCTGACGGAGCTGCTGGGTGCCGGGCAGCACGTGCGTCTGACGGCTGACCAGGGACCGCAGGCTCGCTACACGGCGTGGCTCAAGGTGCTGCGTGGCCACGTGCGCATCGTCGTCGGGACCCGCGCCGCCGCCTACGCACCCGTGCAGGACCTCGGGCTCGTCGCGTGGTGGGACGACGGCGACGACCTGCACCAGGAGCCCCGCGCCCCCTACACGCACGTCCGCGACGTGCTGATGACCCGTGCCGACGTCGAGGGCTGCGCGCTCCTCGGCGGTGGTCTGGCCATGTCGACCGATGTCGCGGCGCTCGTCGATGGCGGGCGCGTCCACCTCGTCGGAGGATCGACCCCGCGACGTGAGGCGCCGCGAGTCCTCATCGCGGGCGAGGGGGTCGACGAGGAGCGGGATGGCCCGGGTGCTCGCGCGCACATCCCGTCATCGGCGCACCGGGCCGCAGCCGCGGGGCTGGCGAGTGGGCCGGTCCTGATCCAGGTGCCTCGGCGGGGGTATCTGCCCGCCATGTCCTGCGCCACCTGCCGGGCACCGGCTCGGTGCCCGGAGTGCCAGGGCCCCCTCGCGCTGCCTGCACCGGACCGCACGCCCGAGTGCGGGTGGTGCGGACGCTCCCCTCGCGGATTCCTCTGTCCCCACTGCGACGGTGACCGGCTCCGAGCCGGGATCATCGGCGCCCGCCGCACGGCGGAGGAGATCGGCCGGTCTTTTCCCGGCACCAAGGTCATCACCTCGGGCGCCGGTGAGGTGCGCGAGATCGTCGGCGCAGAGCCCGCGATCGTCGTCGCGACGCCGGGGGCCGAGCCGGTGGCGGCAGGAGGGTATGCCGCCGTCCTGCTCCTGGATGCCTGGGCCAGCCTCGACCGCCCTGACCTGAGGGCCTCGGAGGAGGCCGTGCGCCGGTGGTTCGCCGCGTCCGGGCTGGCCCGGCCGTGGGTGGATGGGGGAGTGGTGGTCCTGTGCGGCGCGCCCTCGCACGTGACGATCCCTGCCGTGGAGGCACTCGTGCGGTGGGACCCCGAGTGGTTCGCGGCGCGCGAGCTGGCGGAGCGGGCGGAGCTGTCGCTCCCGCCCACGACGTGGAGCGCCGAGATCGTGACCGACCGTCAGCGGATCGAGTCGATCGAGCAGTCCGTGCGGGGTGCCTCGCCGGCAGCCGCGCTCCTGGGCCCGCTGCCCGTCCCCGGGTCCGACCGTCGGCGTCGGGTCGTCGTCACCGCACCCTTCGCCGACGGGCCGCTCGTCGCCGCCGCCCTCAAGGACGTGCGCGCGGGGGAGAGCGCGCGCAAGGCAGCCGACCTGACGTCCGTCAAGGTCGGTCACCTCACCACGGGCTGAGGTCGTCGCTGCCGGCCGTGGGCGCCCGCGCCACGGTGGGCCACCTAGACTCGGGCCCGTGCGACTGATCTTTGCCGGGACCCCTCAGGTCGCCGTCCCCTCCCTGCGTGCCCTGCTCGACTCCGACCACGAGGTGATCGGGGTGATCACCCGACCGGACGCCAAGGTCGGGCGCGGCCGACGCCTCGAGCCGTCACCGGTCAAGGTCGTGGCCCAGGAGGCCGGTCTCGAGGTCCTGACGCCGAGCAGCCCCAAGGACCCGCAGTTCCTCGCGCGGCTGCGTGAGCTGGAGCCCGACTGCTGCCCCGTCGTCGCCTACGGAGCCCTGCTGCCCGCCCAGGCCCTGGACATCCCCGCGAAGGGGTGGGTCAACCTGCACTTCTCCCTGCTGCCTGCGTGGCGGGGCGCCGCGCCTGCACAGCGGGCCCTGATGTCCGGCGACGAGATCACCGGGGCGAGCACCTTCCTCATCGAGACCGGGCTCGACACCGGCCCGGTCTTCGGCACGATGACGGAGCGGATCCGCGACGATGACACCTCCGGCACGCTCCTCACCCGACTTGCCGAAGCCGGCGCGCCCCTGCTCGTCGCGACGATGGACGGCATCGCCACCGGCGATCTCGAGCCCCGCACGCAACCGGGCGAGGGCATCAGCCACGCCGCCAAGATCACCGTCGATGACGCCCACGTCGATCTCACGCATCCTGCGCTGGCGGTCGACCGACTCATCCGGGGCTGCACGCCGGCGCCCGGCGCCTGGACGACCTTTCGCGGGGAACGCCTCAAGCTCGGTCCGGTCGCCATCACTGACGAGAGACTGCCCGCAGGGAGCGTCGACGCCCGCAAGCGCGAGGTGCTCGTCGGGACGGCTGACCGGGCCGTGCGCCTGGGCGAGGTGACCCCCGTGGGCAAGAAGCCGATGGCGGCCGCCGACTGGGCCCGCGGGGTGCGCATCGAGTCCGGGGACCACCTCGGAGAGGAGACGGCATGACGTCCGAGAACCATCACAGGGGACCGCGCCAGAAGTCGAGGACCGCGCCCTCCGCGCGAGCGCGACGAGCAGACCCGCCTCGCGCCACGGCCCAGCAGGTGCTGCGCGCCGTCTCCGCGGACGGCGCCTACGCCAACCTCGAGCTGCCCAAGGCGTTGCGCAGGGCCCGTCTGAGCGGGCGCGACGCCGCCTTCGCCACCGAGCTGACGTACGGCACCCTGCGCATGCAGGGGCTCTACGACGCCGTCATCGCCCATGCCTCGCAACGACCCGTCGCACAGCTCGACGGGGGAGTCCTCGACGTCCTGCGGATGGGCGCCCACCAGATCCTCGGCATGCGCGTCCCCGCGCACGCGGCCGCCGACCAGTCCGTCGCGCTTGCCCGCTCTGCTGCCGGACAGGGCGCCGCTGGCCTGGTCAACGCCGTCATGCGCCGCATCGGGGAGCGCAGTCGAGAGGAGTGGCTCGAGCTCGTCACCCCGACCGAGCCCACTATCGAGCGACTCGCCGTCTCGCGCTCCCACCCCGTGTGGGTCATCAAGGCGCTGCGTCAGGCACTGATCGGCCACGGCGTCGCGACCAAGGACGACGCTGACGACGTCCTCGACCAGCTGCTCGAGGCGCACAACATCCCCGCAGAGGTCTCCCTCATCGCCCGTCCCGGCCTGTGCGAGGTCGATGAGCTGCTCGCCGCCGGTGCACAGCCCGGGCGGTGGTCCCCCTTCGCCGCCGAGCTCGAGAGCGGTGACCCCGGCAGCATCGACGCGGTCCGCGAGGGCCGCGCCGCCGTCCAGGACGAAGGGAGCCAGCTGCTGGCTCTCGCCCTGGCCGCCGTCCCTGTCGCCGAGCGTGCCGACGGGGCATCCGAGCGCTGGCTGGACCTGTGCGCGGGTCCCGGCGGCAAGGCAGGCCTGCTGGCCGCGCTCGCCCTGCGACAAGGCGCCGACCTCGTCGCCAACGAGATCAGCGAGCACCGGACGGAGCTGGTGCGACAGAGCCTGCGGGCCGCGATGGCCGCGGCCAGCGACCACGGTCGTGAGCTCGTCGTGCGCACCGGCGACGGGCGCGAGGTCGGCGAGGACGAGCCGCGGACCTACGACCGGGTGCTCGTCGACGCGCCGTGTACCGGCCTCGGTGCCCTGCGCCGACGACCTGAGGCGCGCTGGCGTCGGCAGCCCGGCGACCTCGTCGGGCTCGGCCCCCTGCAGCGGGACCTGCTCACGGCGGGGATCGACGCCACCCGGCCCGGTGGCGTCATCGCCTACGCGACCTGCAGCCCGCACCTGTCGGAGACGACCTTCGTCGTGCGCGATGTGCTCAAGAAGCGTGATGACGTCGAGGTCCTCGACGCGCGTGAGCAGCTCTCCGCAGCAGCCATCGCGACGCTCACCGGCCTTGGCGATGGTCCGCACGCGCAGCTGTGGCCGCACCTGCACGGCACCGACGGCATGTTCCTCGCGCTGCTGCGCAGGAAGGCCTGAGATGAGGCCCATCGTCACAGGCGTGCACGTCACCGACCCGGCCCGCGCCCATGCCTTCTACACCGAGGTCCTCGGGCTGCGGGATGTCGTCGTCGTGCCGGACCAGGAGCTGTACATCCTCGGACCGAGCACCGGGTGGGAGCAGGGCTGCCAGATCGTCCTCGAGCCCATCGGGGATCCCGTGACGCGTGCCTACTGCGAGCAGGAGCACCGTGAGGGTCACTCCGCGCTCATGCTGGGTGTCCCTGATGCCGAGGTCGAGTACCACCGGCTCACGGCACGCGGCGACGTGACCTTCCACGAGGAGCTGACCAAGGACGTCCTCGGGCTGCACTTCCAGATCGACGACACCGTCGGCAACATCCTGTCCATCCACACCGCCTGACCCGTCACCCAGCAAGGAACCCCGTGCAGATCTCCCCGAGCATCCTGTCCGCCGACTTCGCCAACCTGCAATCCGAGCTGGACGCGATCAGCAACGCCGACTGGGCGCACGTCGACGTCATGGACGCCCACTTCGTGCCGAACCTCACCCTCGGCCTGCCCATCGTCGAGTCGCTTCTCAGGGTGAGCCCGATCCCGATCGACTGCCACCTGATGATCGAGGACCCTGACCGCTGGGCGCCGCC
>JAKDKQ010000146.1 GCA_030453295.1 Janibacter sp. | reverse complement strand
CCCACTCCTGGCGCCGCCCCAAGATAGACGCGCAGCCTTCCCCTGTTCATGTCCTTAGTCTCCACCCTTCGCGACTACGGGGCAGACCGTCACGGATATGCCAGTTCCGGGACTTGACCCGTCCTGGTGCTCACGGCGCCGCGGCTTTCTTAACGGCGATGTTGAGCTCCAGGACGTTGACGCCCGGCTCTCCGAGGAACCCCAGCGATCGTCCCGCGGTCGCCTCGTCGATGAGCTCCTCGACCTGCTGCAGGTCCAGGCCGTTGGCCTCGGCGACGCGGGGTGCCTGCAAGGCGGCGTATTCGGGGGAGATGTGCGGGTCCAGACCCGACCCGGACGCGGTGATCGCATCGGGGGGAACCTCGCCGGGCTCGACCGACTCGGTCTCGGCCACCGCGGAACGGCGTTCCGCGATCAGCGCGAGCAGGTCCGGGTTGAATGGGCCGAGGTTGCTGGGCGCGGAGGCCAGCGTGTCGTAGCCGTTGGCCGAGGGACGGGAGTGGAACCACTGCTCTCCCTCGAAGTTCTGGCCCAACAGCCGCGATCCGACGACCTGGCCGTCCACGGTGATGGGTTGCCCCTCCGCGCGATCGCCGAAGGCCTGTCCGGCGGCCCAGACCACCACGGGGTAGGCGATGCCGAGGATGACAGTGAAGGTGAACAGGATGCGTAGCCCTGCGAGTGACTGGCGTGCGATGTCGTTGAGCATGGTGTTCAGCCGATCCCTGGGATGGTGGAGACGAGCAGGTCGATGAGCTTGATCCCGACGAACGGGACGATGACGCCGCCGAGGCCGAAGACCAGCATGTTGCGGCGCAGTACGTCGCTGGCCGCGGCTGCTCGGAAGCGGACGCCGCGCAACGCGAGCGGGATGAGGGCGACGATGATCAGGGCGTTGAAAATGATCGCGGAGAGGATCGCCGACTGCGGGGTGGCCAGGCCCATCACGTTGAGGGCGTCCAGCGAGGGGTAGGCGGCGACGAACATGGCCGGGATGATCGCGAAGTACTTCGCGATGTCGTTGGCGATCGAGAAGGTGGTCAGCGCGCCGCGGGTGATGAGCAGCTGCTTGCCGATCTCGACGATGTCGATGAGCTTGGTGGGGTCGGAGTCGAGGTCGACCACGTTGCCGGCCTCCTTGGCCGCGGCGGTGCCGCTGTTCATCGCGACCCCGACGTCGGCAGCGGCCAGGGCCGGGGCGTCGTTGGTGCCGTCGCCGGTCATCGCGACCAGCCGCCCGCCGGCCTGCTCCTTGCGGATGTAGGCCATCTTGTCCTCGGGAGTGGCCTCGGCCAGGAAGTCGTCCACGCCCGCCTCCTCGGCGATCGCCTGCGCGGTCAGCGCGTTGTCGCCGGTGATCATCACGGTGCGGATGCCCATCGAGCGCAGCTCGGCGAACCGTTCGGTCATGCCCTGCTTGACCACGTCCTTGAGGTGCACCACCCCCAGCACCCTGGCCGAGCCGTCGGGCCGTTTGGTGCCGATCACCAGCGGGGTGCCGCCGCTGCGGGAAATGCCGTCGATGACATCGACGACCTCGGCGTCCGGGTCGGTGCCGAGCCATTGTGCGATCGCAGACCCGGCGCCCTTGCGGATCTGGGTGCCGTCGGCGAGGTCGACCCCGGACATCCGTGTCTGCGCGGTGAATTCGATGAAGGTGGCGTCGCGGGGCAGGTCGCGGTCGTCGGCTCCCTGCTCCAGTGCGAGCTCGACGATCGAGCGCCCTTCGGGTGTCTGGTCGGCCAGGCTGGACAGTCGTGCGGCATCGCGCAGGTCGTCTGCGCTAACTCCCGGTGCGGGGATGAGTCGGGTGGCCTGCCGGTTGCCGTAGGTGATGGTGCCGGTCTTGTCCAGCAGCAGCGTGGACACGTCGCCGGCGGCCTCCACCGCCCGGCCCGACATCGCCAACACGTTGACGCGCATCAGCCGGTCCATGCCTGCGATCCCGATCGCCGAGAGCAGGGCCCCGATGGTGGTGGGGATCAGGCAGACCAGCAGTGCGATCAGCACGATCAGGTCCTGAGGTGCACCTGCGTAGGTGGCCATCGGCGGGAGCGTGGCGACCGCGGCCAGGAAGACCAGGGTGAGGCTGATCAGCAGGATCGAGAGCGCGATCTCGTTGGGGGTCTTGCGGCGTGAGGTGCCCTCGACCAGATCGATCATCTTGTCCAAGAACGACTCGCCAGCGGCGGCGGAGATCTGCACGACGATCCGGTCGGAGAGGACCGTGGTGCCGCCGGTGACCGCGCTGCGATCCCCGCCGGCCTCACGGATCACCGGCGCAGACTCGCCGGTGATCGCGGACTCATCGACACTGGCGACACCCTCGACAATGTCACCGTCGCCGGGGATCACCTGTCCGGCTTCGACCACAACCCGGTCTCCGACGCGCAGTTGGGTGCTGGGCACCTCGGTCTCGCCGCCGGTCTCGTCCAGCAGCCGTGCGATCGTGTCGGTGCGGGTCGCGCGCAGCGAGGCCGCTTGCGCCTTGCCACGTCCTTCGGCGACGGCTTCGGCGAGGTTGCCGAAGATCACCGTCAGCCACAGCCAGAACGCCAGCCAGATCGCGAACGCGCTGGGGTCGACGATCGCGGCGATCGTGGTGGCAATCGAGCCGAGCCAGACCAGGAACATCACCGGTGAACGCCACATGTGCCGCGGGTCGAGCTTGCGCAACGCCTCGGGGAACTGCTGCGCGGCTTGGGCCATCAGGACGCGCAGCCCCATGCCGGCGGCGGGCCGGTGCACCAGAGGCGCCGGCGACTGGTCCGGCTCGGACGAGCCCGGGGCAGGGGTGGAGGTGGAAGTGGTGGTGCTCATGAGAGTGCCTCAGCAATCGGTCCGAGGGAGAGCGCAGGGAAGTAGGTCAGCGCGGTGAAGATGACCACCACGCCCACCAGCAGGCTGACGAAGAGCGGCTTGTGGGTGGGCAGGGTGCCCGCCGTGGTCGGAACCTTGGCCTGTTCGGCGAGCGACCCGGCCAGGAGGAGGACCAGAACGATCGGAACCAGGCGGCCCAGCAGCATCGCCAGGCCGATGGTGATCTGGAAGAACGTCGAGGTCACCGTGAGGCCGCCGAAGGAACTGCCGTTGTTGTTCGCCCCCGACGTGTACGCATACAGCACCTCGCTGAAGCCGTGCCCGCCCGAATTGCCCATGAAACCTGGGGTGGAGTCCAGCGACATCGCCACACCGGTACCGATCAGCACGAGCGCCGGGGTGGTCAGCAGATACATGGCGACGTAGGTCATCTGCCGTGAGCTGATCTTCTTGCCCAGGAACTCCGGGGTCCGGCCGACCATCAGCCCGGCGATGAAGACGGCCACGATCGCCAACACCAGAATTCCGTAGAGACCCGAACCCACGCCACCCGGTACCACCTCGCCGAACATCATGTTCACCAGCACCATCCCGCCACCGGTGGGGGTCAGTGAGTCGTGCGAGGCGTTGACGGCGCCGGTGGAGGTGCCGGTGGTGGCGACGGCGAACAGCGCGCTCGCCCACTCCCCGAACCTGGTCTCCTTGCCCTCCATCGCCGCACCAGCGGCCTTCGCGGCCTGGGAGTGGGCACCGACCTCGGCGGTGGTGACCACCGCCAGCGAGATCGCGTACAGCACACCCATCGCAGCCAGCACCGCCAGACCCTGGCGGCGGTTGCCGAGCACCGTGCCCAGCGTGCGGGTCAGTGCCACCGGGATCAGCAAGATGAGAAGAATCTCCAACAAGTTGGTGTAGCCGCTGGGGTTCTCGAATGGGTGAGCGGAGTTGGCGTTGAAGAAGCCGCCGCCGTTGGTGCCCAGCTCCTTGATGACCTCTTGGCTGGCCACCGGGCCACCGGGCAGCGTCTGGCTCTGCCCAGCCAGGGTCGTCATGGTGGAGTCGCTGAAGTTCTGGACCACACCGCCCGCGATCAGCAGCATTGCGCCGACGAAGGCGATGGGCAGCAGGATGCGCAGCGTGCCACGGGTCAGGTCGACCCAGAAGTTGCCGAGCGTTCCGGTGCGTGTGCGTACGAACCCGCGGATCAGCGCGATCGCCACCGCCATCCCGACCGCGGCGGAGAGGAAGTTCTGGACCGCGAGGCCGCCCATCTGGACGGTGAATCCGAGCGTGGACTCGCCGGCGTAGGACTGCCAGTTGGTGTTGGCCACGAATGAGGCCGCGGTGTTGAACGACATCCACAACGACACCCCGGGCAGGTCTCTGCTCATCGGCAGGTGTGCCTGGGCCATCTGGAGGGCCATCAACACCACGACGCTCACGAGCGAGAAGCCGACCACGCCGACCGCGTAGGAACGCGGGCTCTGCTCGACGTCGGGATTGACTCCGGTCAGGCGATAGACGCCCCGCTCGAGGCGCAGGTGCTTGGTGCTGTCATAGACGCGGGCCATGTAGTCACCCAGCGGGCGGTAGGCCAGTGCGAGCACCAGCACCATGGCTGCGATCGAGAGCAGGCCAGAGACCGTGTCAGACACTAGAAGCGCTCCGGAAAAGTCAACGCGGCCAACAGGTATACCGCGATGCCAATGACCACCGCGATCAACAGTCCATCTTCGAGATTCATGACGTCAGCAAAGACGCCCAACCGCCCTCGCTTCGACATCTTGACGCGGTCTTAACCGCTCTTGACGCACACTTGCCGCCTCGCCCATGCCGCTGCCGCCTTTGCCGTGCAAGGCTCGGGAGCGTGCGATCCAGTGAGTCAGACGACGGTGCCGTCGGTCGAAACCGACGCCTTGGACAAGGTGGCCAGGGACTCGCGACCTACCTCTTCGTCCTACTACTCGGATTCGGTTTGCTGCGCGCAGTTGGTCAGCAGCTCGACCACGAGGCCAGCCTGGCCCTTCACGTCCTCATGCCGATCGTGGCGGCGATCGCGGGCAGCACGGTGCTGGGCCTCCGACGGAAGAAGCAGAGGCAAGGACGTGATGACAACTGATGCAAGTGTCCGTGCAGGCATCACGTGCCCACGACCGCCGCGAGGACAACGGCCCGTAAGCAGGTACGAACGCCGAGAGTTCGACCACGGCGAGACCTCCGCCCTCTGGGTCTGAGGGACTGTCGACGCCAAACCAACTACTACCACTCCGGTCTTGTCACAATTACTCAAAGGGAGGAACCGTGGACACGTGGGCGGCCGCAGTACTCGCCGTGCTCGCACTCGCGGCCTTCGTGCTGCTCACCGTCGGCGCAGCGCTGGGAGCAGCTCTGTTCATGCGCGGCGGCATGCGCTCGCGCCGCCGACGTCAGGACGACGAGTGAAGCCGACGCAACGCGACCCCGAACATTGGCGCAGGTGCGCCCGTGGGTGAGTGCCGACAAGAACGTCGGAGGATCTGTGGAGGAAGCGCGTACGATTCCGGGAGTCGGTTGCCCCGACCATCGCCTGTCTGCTGCTGGTGCTGATCGTGGTCGGCGCCGCAGCTACCGGTGACCGAGTCGGCGGATTCGTCGCCGCGTTCTCCGGCGGCACGTGGGTCCCTCAGGACATCTAGCGCCAGATCAGGTGTCCACTGCCGCGCCGAAGGTCTTGACGTGGTGGGCGGTATGTCCTCCGCCGCTTGCGGAGGCCGCCCATCGCAGCGATGCTCTGAGTTCCCAGCGCGGATCGGAAGCCGATGACGCTAGGCCGTGTCTCTTAATGCCTTGAGCCAGATGGTGATCGCGCGCAGGACGAC
>JAKDKQ010000145.1 GCA_030453295.1 Janibacter sp. | reverse complement strand
GCCGTCATGATCGGCAGGATCATGATCGCCAGGACGATGCCGATCATGAGCATCGTGCGGCCCGTGGTCGTCACGGACCCGGAGAAGAGGGGGATCCAGCCGAGGTACTCGTTGAGGAACTCGAAG
The DNA here is from genome assembly GCA_030453295.1 of Janibacter sp. Classification (GTDB taxonomy): domain Bacteria; phylum Actinomycetota; class Actinomycetes; order Actinomycetales; family Dermatophilaceae; genus Janibacter. The sequence goes on along the minus strand of JAKDKQ010000145.1, from coordinate 5,558 downwards.
GAGGGCACCGCGCTCTGCGCGATCTGCATGCCCCAGAGGCCGAAGATGATCGAGGGGACCGCTGCGAGCAGGTCCACGACGTAACCCAGCCCGGAGGCCAGTCGACGCGGTGCGTAATGACTGATGAAGAGGGCGATCCCGATGGAGAGCGGGACGGCGATGATCAGCGCGATGATCGACGAGAGCAAGGTGCCGAAGATCAGCGGGCCGACATAGGCCACCAGGCCCTTGCCGCCACGGACCTCACTGCCGTCGGCCACAAGGGCGTCCTTGGCCCCGTAGAAGAGGAAGAAGGTGACGCCCATGAGGACGAGGAGGATCACCAGGCCGGCGGAGAATGACAGCACGCCGAAGACGGGATCGCCGATGCGTCGCCCGGATTTCAGGTTGGAGGTCGTGGGGGTGTCCACAGTGGGGGTGCTACTCACGGTGTCCTGCTGCTTCCTTCAGGGGGAGGAGACGAGTGACGGGCAGCATGCCGATCGGCCCTGCGACTGCTCAGCAGCCACAGGGCCGATCGGGTCGACCCTGGGGGTCAAACTGCTCAGTCGGTCTTGATCTGACCGAGAGCGTCGGTGGCAGCCTTGGTGGCGGCCTCGCTCAGCGGGGCGGAACCGGCAGCGTCGGTGGAGGCCTTCTGGCCGTCCTCGGAGATCGCGTACTCGAGGTAGGACTTCACCGTGTTGGCGACCTCCTTGTCCTCGTAGTCCGTGCAGGCGACGGCGTAGGAGACGAGGACGACCGGGTAGACACCCTCGCCCGCGTTGCCGCGGTCGAGCTTGACGGCGTAGTTGGTCGTGCTCGACGCGTCGGTGCGCTCGGCGCTCTCGAGGATCTTGGCGGCAGCCGCGGGGCTGTACTCGATGAACTCCTCGCCGGCCTTGATCTTGGCGGCCGTGAGGTCACCGATCTGGGAGGCATCGGCGTAGCCGATGTTGCCCTCGCCGGCGCCGATGGTGTCGACGACACCGGACGTGCCCTTGGCGGCCTCGCCACCCTTGACCGGCCACACGTCGTCGGGCTCGTGCTTCCACTTCTCCGGGGCCGCCTCGGCCAGGTAGGAGGAGAAGTTCTTGGAGGTGCCCGACTCGTCGGAGCGGTTGACCGGCGTGATCTTGGTGTCGGGGAGCTCGACGCCCTCGTTGTCCTTGGCGATCGCCGGGTCGTTCCACGTCTTGATCTTGCCGGAGAAGATGTCGGCGATGACCGGGGCGCTGAGGTTGAGGCTGTCGACGCCCTTGAGGTTGAACGCGACGGCGATCGGGGAGACGTAGATCGGGAACTGGATGGTCTCGCCCGTGCAGCCCTTCTCCTTGGCGGAGGCCATCTCCTCGTCGTCCATCGCGGAGTCGGTGCCCGCGAAGTTCACGGCGCCGTTGATGAACTTCTCACGGCCGGTGCCGGAGCCGTCGGGCGCGTACTCGACGGTGGCGTCGGGAGCGACCTCGGTGAAGTCGGCGATCCACTCGTTCTGGGCCTTCTCCATCGAGCTGGCGCCGGCGCCCTTGATCGTGCCGGCGACGGTCACGGCGTCGGAGCCGCCGCCGTCGGAGGTGGAGTCGGAGTCACCCTCGTTGCCCGCGCCACAGGCGGCCATCGAGAAGGTGAGGGCGAGGGCAGCGGTCGTGGTGAGGACCTTGCGGCTGCGGGTGGAGCGAGTCACGTCTGTCAGACCTCTCTGAGGGGGTGGACACGGGCACGCGACGAGGGCAGCCCGCCGCGACCGCCGTGGTCGTACATTGACGAAGGTAGGGATGCCCGGTGACCGGATGGCCCGCAATCGGTGAACACTCGGTGAATCGCACCTGCACAGTGCGTGGTTCAGGTCGCGACTGCGTCACAACCGGGGTATGGGCTGGGTGCGTCAGCCGCGATCGAGCGGGTGGTGCCGCTCGGCGGCGACGACACGTGCGGCGTCACCGGTCCCCACGATGTGGGCGAGGAGGACTTCCCCCTTGGCCAGGCCATCGGCGGCGACCTCTTCGATGACCGAGCGAGCCACCAGCCCCGGCGCCAGTGCGGGGTCAACCCGATCGAGCAGTCGGGCGACGAGGTCGGGGAGCACGGGGCCGTGACTGCACAGGCAGGCCGGGACGCCTCGCACGAGCAACCGGTCCAGGTGGTGGCGGGCACGACTGGGGTCCTGGGCGTACCCCTCCTCGGACAGGCCGGGCTTGAGGCGGAGCCTGCCGCCGCTGGCCGTGGCATAGGGGGCGAGCGTGTCGCTGGCTCGCGTGGAGGGGCTGCTCACCAGGCGCTCGATGCCGTACCCGGCGAGCAGGGGGACGAGCTCAGAGGCTTGCGCGCGGCCACGATCATCGAGCGGACGCAGCCAGTCGTCGTCCGTCCAGGAGGCGCGCGATCGGGCCTTGGCGTGGCGCAGGATCGCCAGCGGCCACGTCGTCAGGGTGCCGCCGGAGTCGGCGGACAGGAGCGCCTCCACCTGGGCCTGGTCGTGTGCATAGGTGAGTCGCTGCCCGGCGGTCGCGGCCTCGATCCAGTCGACCTCGTCGACCTCGTGCGCCAGCCCGCCGTCACCGCCGGTGACCTCTGCGGCCCAGTAGCGCACCTCCTTGACCGCGGCGCCGGTCCGGGTGGCGACGGTGTACGTCGTCGTGGGCAGCGGATGGCCCAGGCGTACCCGCAGCCCGGTCTCCTCGAGGGTCTCCCGCACGCCGGCGACGGGGAAGGTCTCGCCGCTCTCGAGCTTGCCCTTGGCCCACGACCAGTCGTCATACCGGGGGCGGTGGACGAGTGCGACCTGCAGATGACCACGTCGACGACGCCACGGCAGGGTGCCTGCCGCCAAGACCGTCGCCATCGTCAGCGCCGTGCCTTGCGTCGACGCCTGGCGTGCATCGCGATGAGAGCAGCCTGGATGTCTGGCAGCGGGAGCCCGTCGGCGTCCTGATGGACGCGCGTCCAGCGACCATCGCCGTCGAGGGACCAGTGGGCGTAGTCGTCGGACATCCCGCGGGTCACGAGGTCGAAGAGCTGCTCGACGTGACGAGGGTCGCCGATGCGGAGCAGGGCCTCCACGCGACGGTCGAGGTTGCGGTGCATGAGGTCGGCGGAGCCGATCCAGGCCTCGCGGTCCTCTCCGGTGCCGAAGAGGAAAAGACGGGAGTGCTCGAGGAAACGTCCGAGCACGGAGTGCACGCGGATGGTGTCGCTCAGCCCCTCGACGCCGGGCCGGAGGGTGCAGATGCCGCGGACCCAGATGTCGATCTGCACACCGGCGCCGCTCGCGCGGTACAGGGCATCGATGATCACCTCGTCGACGAGGGAGTTGACCTTGAAGGCGATATGGCCGTCGCCGGTCCGAGCCTGCCGCTCGACCTGCTGGTCAATCCGGGTGAGGAGCCCGTTGCGGAGGCTGCGCGGGGCGACCAGCAGCCGCTTGAACTTGCTGCGCGGCGCCAGGCCGGAGAGCTGGTTGAAGAGGCGGGTCAGGTCCTGGCCGACCTCGGGGTCTGCGGTGAGCAGTCCGATGTCCTCGTAGTGCCGGGCGGTCTTGGGGTTGTAGTTGCCCGTGCCGACGTGGCAATACCGCTTGACCCCGTCGGGCTCCTGCCGCACCACGAGTGCGAGCTTGCCGTGGGTCTTCAGGCCGACGATCCCGTAGACGACGTGGACACCGGCGTGCTCGAGCTTGCGCGCCCACTCGATGTTGTTCTGCTCGTCGAAGCGGGCCTTGATCTCGACGACGGCGAGCACCTGCTTGCCGGCCTCGGCGGCGTCGATGAGGGCGTCGACGATGGGGCTGTCGCCGCTCGTACGGTAGAGGGTCTGCTTGATCGCGAGGACGTGCGGGTCGGCGGCGGCCTGCTCGATGAAGGCCTGCACGGAGGTCGAGAAGGAGTCGTAGGGGTGCTGCAGCAGCACGTCCTGCTTGGCGATCCGACCGATGAGGTCGGCGGCCTTGGAGGACTCGGTGGGCGCGAGATCGGCGTTGGTCCTGGCGACGAAGGGGGGGAAGTGCAGGTCGGTGCGGTCGATGTCGGCGATCTCGTTGAGGCCGCGCAGGTCGAGCGGTGCGGGCAGCCGGTAGACCTCGTCGTCGGTGACGCCCAGCTCGCGGCTGAGCAGCTCCATCACGTGGTCGTCGAGGTCTTCCTCCACCTCGAGCCGCACGGGCGGGCCGAAGCGGCGGCGGGTCAGCTCTTTTTCGAGGGCGGCGAGCAGGTTCTCGGCGTCGTCCTCCTCGACCTCGAGGTCCTCGTTGCGGGTCACCCTGAAGGAGTAGTGCTCGTGGACCTCCATCCCGGGGAAGAGCTGGTCGAGATGGGCGGCGATGACGTCCTCGAGGGGGACGACCTGGGCCTCGAAGAGGTCGGAGGTCACCGAGGCGGTGGCTCGACGGACCTTGAGGAAGCGCGGGAGCGAGGGCGGCATCTTGATCCGCGCGAAGTGCTCCTTGCCCGTCTTGGGGTTGATGAGGATGACGGCGAGGTTGAGCGAGAGCCCGGAGATGTAGGGGAAAGGGTGCGCCGGGTCGACGGCCAGGGGGGTGAGCACCGGGTAGATCTCCTGGCTGAAGAGCTCGCCGAGGCGCTCCTGCTCAGGTGCCTCGACCTCGCTCCAGCGCACGATGCTGATGCCCTCGTCGACCAGGGCAGGACGCACGCTGTCCTCGAAGATGCGCGTCTGCATCGCGACGAGGTCGTGGGTGATGCGGGAGATCTGCTCGAGGACCTCTCGTGGCTCCAGGCCCGAGGGGCTGCGTACCGCGATGCCGGTCGCGATGCGTCGCTTGAGCCCGGCGACGCGGACCATGAAGAACTCGTCGAGGTTGCTCGTGAAGATCGCCAGGAAGCGGGCTCGCTCGAGCAGGGGCACGGACTCGTCGGCCGCGAGCTGCAGGACCCGCTCGTTGAACTGCAGCCAGCTGATCTCACGGTCGAGGAACCGGTCGCTCGGCAGGTCGGATGCACTCGCCTCCTCGTGCGGAGCCACGCGCACGAAGCGTCCGTTGCTCGCTCGGGGACGCAGCTCGTTGGTCGCAGCAGGGGAGGAGGACGAGATGGAGACATCGCCCGAGGTGATCCCCGGTCGCGCGGTGGGAGCGACCGGAGGGGCATCGAGGAGGGAGTCGTCCGACATGGGACTCATCCTTGCACCGTGTCGTGAACCTCCGGTGAATTCGCGGACGCATACATGACATGGGTGGCCTTGCGCTCGAAGCCGGCCCGGCTGTACGTCGCCAACGCGGGAGTGTTGTCGGCCTCGACATAGAGCTCGACCTCGCTGACCCCCCGGCGGGCGAGATGGGCCAGCCCCAGGCCGGTGAGGGGGCCCGCGAGCCCTCGGCCGTGGAAGTCGGGGTGGACGCCGACGACATAGACCTCACCGACGGCGCCACCCGGCGGATCGATCTTGGTCCAGTGGAACCCGACCAGAGGGCCGCCGCCCGATGCGCTCTCCAGCAGGATGACTCCCTCCGCGTCGAACCATGGCTGCGCCATCCGCTCGGCCAGGCCGGCCGCGTCGAGATCGCCCTGCTCGGGGTGGTGGACAAAGGCTGCGGCGTTGACGGCCAGCAGGCTCCCTTCGTCCTC
>JAKDKQ010000144.1 GCA_030453295.1 Janibacter sp. | reverse complement strand
GCATCGTCGTCGTCACGGTCGTCGATGGTGGACGAAGGGGGTTGCTCCCGGCCGGGATCCCGCTGGCGGGCAGGGCCGCGACCCGGATCTCCAGAGGCTCCTCGACCGCGACCGACTCCAAGCGGGTGCCCGTTCGACCACCGATCCGCTGCACCTTCAGGCGCTGCGTCATACGTCCCATCACTGCACCTCCGGTCGATCGGCCACGATGCCAGCCTACGGACCATGTCTGGTGTGATGGTGCTGTGGATGACCAACTGGCAGGACCCCCTTCGACGTCTCCCTCTCCGGGCCCCACCGTGCTCCCGCTGAGCGGTGACCACGGCGCCGACTGGCGCACGGTGTCGCCCAAGCTCGCCCGGGTGCGGCGGGTCAGCGCGAGTGCGGTCCTCCTCCCGGTGGCGCTCGCGCTCGCCTTCTCGTCCGTCCACCTCTGGTGGTGGCTGGCTGTCGGCGCTGCCGCGTTGGTCCTGCTGTGGGCCTGGCTGATGTGGCTGCTCGGGGTGCAGGTGCGGGCGATCACCTGGGCGGAGCTGCCCGAGGAGCTGGCCATCCGCAAGGGCCGCATGTGGCGCCGGCTTGTGACGATCCCCTACGGCCGTATCCAGTATGTCGACCTCAGCTCCGGTCCCTACAAGCGCACGGTGGGCTTGGCCGACATCACGGTCAACACGGCCTCGCCGGCCAGCAGCGGGGACATCCCCGGGCTGCCGTCGGAGGTTGCCGAGGAGCTGCGGGTGCGGTTGGCGGCCCGCGGTGAGGCGCAGCGGGCGGGCCTGTGACCGACGAGGACTTCGTCCGGGTCCACCCGGTCTCGCCCTTCATCCGGGGCGGGCTGGTCGTCCTGGGCGTCTTCGGCTACCTCCTCAGCCAGCAGCTCGACACCATCGCCGGCGCCTTCGCCGGTCAGGGCGACGGTCCCGGCGAAGGGGGCGGGCGCTGGCTCCTCGTGCAAGCCGGGGTCGTCGCCCTGGTCGTCGTCGGGGCGCTCGTGCTGGGCCTCGTCTCGTGGTGGTTCACCCGGTACCGCCTCGGCGAGGACAGCATCGAGATGCGCAGCGGCGCGCTCTTTCGTCAGCACCGGCAGGTGCGCTACGACCGCATCCAGGCCGTCGACATCGTCCGACCGCTCCTGGCCCGTCTCACCGGCCTCTCGGAGGTGCGCGTGGAGTCTGCGGGCGGGGGCGACTCCCACCTGTCGATCGCCTATCTGAAGGTGGCGGACGCAGAGGGGGTGCGCGAGCGGCTGCTCGGTCTGGCGCACCAGGTCGAGCTCGGGGACGCATCGCCCGATCCGCAGACTGACGATTCGCGGACCCACGAGGCACCGGTGGGCGACCGGCGCGCTGAGCACGTGCTGTCCGTGCCCCCGGGACGCGTCGTCGCCTCGGTCCTGCTGAGCAGCGAGGTGCTCTTCCTCGCCGTCCTCGCCGTCGTCGCGGTGGTCCTCGTGCTCGTCGGCCTGGCGCCCGCGGTGGGGGGCTTCGTGCCGATCATCGTCCTGAGCGCCGGTCGGGCCCTGATGCGCCTGAGCCGCTGGTGGGGCCTCACGATCGGCTTGCGCGGCACGACCCTGACCAGCCAACGTGGCCTCACCGACACCCGGACCTCGTCGGTTCCCCTGCATCGCGTCCAGGCGGTGGCCATCGAGCAGCCCTGGTTGTGGCGGCGACAGGGCTGGTGGTCGCTGAAGGTCAATGTCGCCGGGGCGGACATCGGATCGGCCTCCGAGGGGGCCTCGGACAGCGAGCTCGTGCCGGTCGCGACGACCGCGGAGGTCATCCGGCTGCTCGAGGTCCTCACCGCGGACGCGACGACGACCGCAGAGGTCGCGTCGCTCATGCAGGGGACCCCGGCGGCCTTCGTCGGACAACCGGCACGGGCGCGCCGGCTCCATCCCTTCGCCCATCGGCGCATCGGCTACCTCGCAGGTGAGCGAGCGGTCATCACCCGTGGTGGGTGGCTGGACCACACCGTGCAGGTCGTCCCGTGGGGACGGATCCAGTCCATGACGCTCGTCCAGGGCCCCCTGTCTCGGCGGATGGACCTGGCGAGCGTGCACTTCGTCAGCACGGTCGGGCCGGTGAGTCCGCACGTCAGCCACCTCGATCGGGCCGCCGCAGAGCGCCTGCGGGGCCGCACCGAGGCCCTCGCGAGCCGCTCGCGACGAGGCGAGCCGGGGGGCTCTGCTTGCTTCCCGAGCCCGGACACGGTGGACTGTGACCGATGAATGAGCACACAGCAGGAGAAGGGACCACAGTCGTGACGGGGCAGTCGACGGCGCACGGCGAGGATCTCGCCCGGGACGCCGTGTCCAAACTGGGCTTCGCCAAGGAGCAGATCGTCCAGGAGTACGGCTGGGACGATGACGCAGACGAGGCCTTGCGCGCCGCCATCGAGGAGGTCGTGGGCGACCCCATCGAGGACGAGGACTACACCGGTGTCGTCGACGCCGTGATCCTGTGGTGGCGCGATGGCGACGGTGACCTCACCGACGCACTCGTCGACACGCTGGGCACGCTCGCCGAGGGCTCCTCGATCGTGTTGCTGACGCCCCGCCCCGGTCAGGAGGACGAGGTCGACCCGAGTGAGGTCGACGAGGCCGCCACGACCGCGGGGCTGCACACCTCGGGCAATGTCATGTGCTCCGAGCACTGGGTGGCGACCCGACTCGCCGCCCGCAAGGGCGTCGCCTGATCGTCGCCCACCTGGGCACTGGCAGACTGACGGGATGACCCAGCAGCCACTGTCGGTCGGGGACACCGCGCCCGACTTCACCCTGCGCGACCACAACGGTCGCGATGTCTCGCTGAGCGAGTGCTTGGGGGAGCGGGCGGCGCTGCTCGTCTTCTACCCCTTCGCGTTCTCCGGGATCTGCACCGGTGAGCTGGGGGAGATCCGCGATGACCTGGGACGCTTCGAGTCCGAGGCCGTCACGACCTTCGCGATCTCCTGCGACCCGATGTTCAGCCTGCGGGCCTGGGCCGACCAGCAGGGGTACTTCTTCCCCCTGCTGTCCGACTTCTGGCCGCACGGGCAGGTCGCGAGCAGCTACGGCGTGCTCGACGAGGCCGCGGGCAAGGCGGAGCGCGGGACCTTCCTCGTGGGACGCGACGGTCGCATCGCCTGGTCGCTCGTCAACCCCTCGGGGCAGGCGCGCGACTTCGCCGGCTACCACGAGGCGCTCACCCAGCTCGCCCACGCCTGAGACTCCACGCGGGCAGGTAGCCTTCGTCGTCATGAGCGACGACATCCTCGAGGTTGACCTGCTGGCCTTCGAGTCCGGGGACGGTGAGCGAGCACGGGCCGTCGTCGACGGTCTGATGACCTCGCTGGACACGGGCTTCGTCTACGTCAAGCACGACCTGTCCGAGGACCTCATCGACAGCGCCTACGGCATGCTCGAGGAGTTCTTCGGCGCCGAGCGCGAGGTCAAGGAGCAGTTCATCGCTCCCGGCACCCACGGTCAGACCGGTTACACGGGCCTGCTCGTCGAGACCGCGGCCACCGCCGATGTCGCGGACTGGAAGGAGATGCTCAACTGGGGCCCTGCGATCCCGGCCGGGCACCCGCTGCGCACGCGCTACCCGCACCGCTACCACGACCCCGTGCTCCCAGAGTCGGCCGTGCCGGGCATCACCGAGACCCTCACGACCTTCCACACCGCCGTGGCGGACTTGCAGCGACGCGTGCTGCGGATCATCGCCACCGGCGTCGGTGCCCACCCGGACTACTTCGAGAAGATGCTCGTCGACGGGCCGACCCTCTCTCGCGCCATCCACTACCCGGCGATGGAGTCCGCGCCCGACGCGCCGCACGTGTGGGCAGCCGAGCACGCCGACATCAACCTGATCACCGCCCTGCCGCGGGCCACCGCAGCCGGCCTGCAGGTCCGGCTGAAGCACTCCGGCGAGTGGATCGACGCCATCGCCCCGCAGGGCGGCGCGATCATCAACACCGGCCTCATGCTCGAGGTCGTCACCAACGGGGTCATCACGCCCGGCATCCACCGGGTCGTCGCCGCCCCCGGGCAGGAGGGTGACCGGTACTCGGTCGTCCAGTTCGCCCACCCCACACCGTGGACGATCCTCAGCCCGCTCGTGCCCACCGTCACCGAGGAGACGCCCCAGCTCTTCTCGCCGATCAGCGCCGCGGACGCCCTCGACCTGGTCCTCTACGAGATCAACCTCATCGAGGACGCACGACGGGTCTGAGGCCGCGGCGCCGAGCACCGGCTCCGGGCTGACACAATGACCGCGGCGCCGCGCGCGCCGGGGCCTGTAGCTCAGGTGGTAGAGCACCGCGTTTACACCGCGGGTGTCGTCGGTTCGAGACCGGCCGGGCCCACATGACTTCCATCCCGCTGCGGGACGTGCTGAGCGTCCTGGAGGACTTCTTCCCGACGGCGTCCGCGCAGTCCTGGGACCGGGTCGGGCTCGTCACGGGCGACCCCGAGCAGCCGATCCGTCGCATCCACGCCGCCGTCGACCCGACCCTCGAGGTGATCCAGGCGGCCCGCGACGCCGGCGCCGACCTGATCATCACGCACCACCCCCTGCTGCTGCGCGGCGTGCACTCGGTCGCCACGACCAGCGCGAAGGGGGCTGCCGTCACCTCCCTCGTCGTCGGCGACGTGGCGCTGTACGTCGCCCACACCAATGCCGATGTGGCCGAGCCGGGAGTCAACACCGCGCTCGCCGCGGCCTGCGGCCTGGCCTCGACCGAGCCCCTGACGATCGAGGAGGGGCGCCCGATGGGGCGCGTCGGTGACCTCGACGAGCCGGTCTCGCTGGCGGACTTCGCTGCGCGGCTGGCCGACTCGCTCCCTTCGGCGCCAGCGGGGGTCCGCGTGGCCGGACCGGCCGACGGCGTCGTGCGACGGGTCGCTCTCCTGGGTGGTGCCGGCGACGGGCTCATCGGTGCCGCAGTCGCCGCGGGCGCAGATGTCTACGTCACGTCCGACCTGCGCCACCACCCGGCACTCGAGGCCCGTGAGGAGGCCGCGGCGACCGGGGGCACCCCCTTCCTCGTCGACGCCGGCCACTGGGCCACGGAGTCGCTCTGGCTGGGGGAGATGCTCGACCGTCTCAGGGAGGCCCTCGCAGCCGCCGGGCACGACGTGGTTGGCTTGGAGACTCACGTGAGCACCATCTGCACCGACCCGTGGAGTTTCACCGTGGGCGCACGCACCGACCAAGGAGACCCGCAGTGAAGGCAGACCCCTTCGTCCAGGCACGACTCCTCGATCTGCAGGCACTGGACACCCGCCTCCAGCAGATCGACCACGCGCTCACCCGGGTGCCGCAGATCGCTGCCGTGCAGGAGGCCGAGGGCCGGCTGCGGCAGGTGAGCGACGACGTCGTCCGCGTCGAGACCGGGCTGTCCGACATCCGGCGCGAGGTCGAGCGGGCCGAGGCCGATGTGCAGCAGGTGCGCGACCGCACCGCGCGCAACACCTCACGCCTCGATTCCGGCCAGGGCAGCGCCAAGGACCTCCAGGCCCTCCAGCACGAGCTGGAGTCGCTGGCCCGCCGACAGGCTGCGCTCGAGGACGTCGAGATCGAGGTCATGGAGCGCCAGGAGAGCGTGGAGACGCGGCTCGCCGAGCTCGCCTCGCAGCGCGACGAGGCACAGGCGGAGGTCGACCGGCTGACCGCTGAGCGCGATGCCGCCGTCGCCGACCTCGACGCCGAGCGCGTCGTGGTC
>JAKDKQ010000143.1 GCA_030453295.1 Janibacter sp. | reverse complement strand
GTGCGTCACCCGGGTCACGAGAGGATGTCACGATAGGCCGCGGCGAGCCGCAGCGTGTCATGCTCCCCGGCACGGTCGAGCCGCGCGAGCGGGGCGACGGCCAGGTCAGCCCCCAGTGTGCCGCAGGCCTCGACGAGGCGATCACGATCGTCGATCGTCGTCGGATCGGTCAAGACCGTGTCGAAGCGCAGCTCGGGGGCGAGGGCGTGCAGCGTCTCGATGTGTCGAGTGGCCGAGAACCCGCGGGTCTCCGCGGTGTGCATCTGCAGGTTGAGGGTCAAGACCTTGTGTGCCCGCGCTCGCGTCAGCGCCTCACGCAGCTCCGGGACCAGCAGGTGCGTGAGGACCGACGTGTACCAGGAGCCCGGTCCGAGGATGATGTGGTCGGCCTCGTCCACGGCTGCGACCGACTCCGGTCGAGCCGGAGGGTCGTCAGGGACCAGCGAGATGGACTGCACCAGGCCCTGGGTACGGGCGACGGCCACCTGACCACGCACCGTGGTCGAAGCCGCCGGGTCATCCTGGTCCAGGCCGGTGACCTCCGCCAGCAGCTCGAGCGGGACCGCAGCCATGGGCAGCACCCGGCCCCGCGCGCTCAGCAGGCGGCCGACCAGGTCCAAGCCGGTGACCGGGTCGTCGTGCAGCTGCCACAGGGCGACGATGAGCAGGTTGCCCAGCGCGTGGCCGGACAGGTCACCGTCACCCGTGAAGCGGTGCTGCAGGACGTCGCCCCATGTCTGGCCCCACTCGCTGTCATCGCACAGCGCCGTGAGTGCCATCCGCAGATCCCCCGGCGGCAGGACGTCGTAGTCGTCACGCAGGCGACCGGAGGAGCCGCCGTTGTCCGCCACGGTGACGATGGCGGTCACCTGCTCGCAGACAAGGCGAAGGGCGGACAGGCTGGCGGCCAACCCGTGGCCACCGCCGAGGGCGACGACCCGGGCCGATCGGAGGGGGTCCACCACGGTTACTCCTGTCCCAGGTCACGGTGGACGACGAAGGTGCTGACCTCGTCGGAGGCGAGGCGCGCTGCGACGGCCTCCGCGATGGCGACGGAGCGGTGCTTGCCGCCCGTGCATCCGACGGCCAGGGTCACATAGCGGCGGCTCTCCCGCAGGTAACCGGCCACGACCGGCTCCATGAGGGTCTCGACCCCATCGATGAACTCCTGGGCCCCCGGCTGGGAGAGGACGAACTGCGCGACCTGGGTCTCGCGCCCCGTGTAGGGACGCAGCTCGGGCACCCAGAAGGGGTTGGGGAGGAAGCGCATGTCGAAGACAAAATCGGCGTCGAGCGGGACGCCGTACTTGAAGCCGAACGACAGGACGGCCAGACGCAGTCGCTCGGAGCGCTCGTCGGCCATGAAGAGGGGGCTGATCTTGCGGCTGAGCTGGTGGACGTTGAGCCCCGAGGTGTCCACGACGCTCTCGGCCGTCGCCCGGACGTCGGCCAGGACCTCACGCTCACGCACGATCGCATCGAGCAGCCGTCCGGCGCCCTGGAGAGGGTGTGGTCGCCGCACGCTCTCGAACCGTCGGACCAAGGCCTCGTTGGTGGCATCGAGGAAGATCAGGTGCGTGCGCCAGCCGCGCTCCTTGAGCAGGCGGATCGACTCGGTGAGGGTGTCGAAGCCTTGTGCCCGCACGTTGAGCACGATGCCGATGCGCTCGATCGGGCTGTCGCCGACGAGCTTGCCGTCACGCTCCGCAGAGACCTGCAGGAGGTCCGGCAGGAGGCTGACGGGCAGGTTGTCGATGACGTACCACCCCTGGTCCTCCATGACCTTGCCCACCGTCGAGCGGCCGGCGCCGCTCATACCGGTCACGACGACGATCTCGGGTCCGGGCACATCGCCCTGTCGTTGGACGGTCTCGGTTTCGCTCACGTCGGGTCTCCTTCGTCGAGGACCTCACCGGTGGTGAGGTTCACGGCGGGTGCAGTGGTCTCTGCTGCCAACTCTGCCGCAATCCGCTCCGCGAGTGCAGGTCCGATGCCCGTGGTGGTCGCGAGCTCCTCCGCGGTGGCCGCCCTGATCCGCTTGACGGAGCCGAAACGGGCCAGGAGCGCACCCCGCCGTGCGTCGCCGAGGCCGGGGATCCCGTCCAGGGCGCTGCGGGTCATCGACTTGCTGCGGCGTTCCCTGTGGAAGGAGTTGGCGAAACGGTGCGACTCGTCGCGCAGCCGCTGCAGGAGATAGAGCGCCTCGCTGGTGCGAGGAAGGATCACCGGGTGGTCGTCACCGGGCAGCCAGACCTCCTCGAGCCGTTTGGCCAGGCCCACGAGGGCCACGTCGTCCACACCCAGCTCGTCGAGCACCTGCTGGGCAGCCGCGACCTGGGGGGCGCCACCGTCGACGACGACAAGGTTGGGCGGATAGGCGAATCGGCGGGTCTCGCCCGTGTCGGGGTCGATCGCCTCGCGCTCGCGGTCCTTGAGGTGCCGCTGGAAGCGGCGGCTGAGGACCTCGTGCATCGCGGCCGTGTCATCGGTGCGCCCGTCGACATCGCCGCGCACGATGAAGCGCCGGTACTCCCCCTTGCGGACGAGTCCGTCCTCGAAGACGACCATCGAGCCGACGACATCGCTGCCCTGCACATGGCTGATGTCGTAGCCCTCGATGCGCAGAGGCGCCTCGTCCAGCCCGAGTGCCTCCTGCAACTCCTGGAGGGCCTGGCTGCGCGCCGTGAGGTCGCCGGCCCGGGCGACCTTGTGCCGGGCAAGGGACTGCTGGGCATTGCGGGCGACCGTCTCCATGAGGGCTCGCTTGTCACCACGCTGCGGCACGCGCACCGTGGACCCGCTGCCCCGTCTCTCGCTGAGCCACACGGCAACCTGACCCGCATCGGGTGGCAGCACGGGCACGAGGACCTCGCGGGGGACGCTCTCGCCCCCTTCGCCGCCGTACACCTGCTGGAGCAGGTGCTCGACCAGCTCGGGCAGGTCCTCAGCGTCCTTTTCGGCGACCCAGCCGCGCTGACCGCGGATGCGCCCGCCGCGGACATGGAAGACCTGGATGGCGACCTCGAGCTCGTCGTCGGCGAGGGCGAAGATGTCGGCATCAGTCCCGTCGGGCAGGACGACCGCCGACTTCTCCAAGGCCTTGGTCAAGGCGGCGACATCGTCGCGCAGACGCGCCGCCTGCTCGAAGTCGAGGTCCACGGCCGCGCTGCGCATCTCCCGCTCGAGGCGGCGCACGAAGCGGGCCGTGTCCCCGGCGAGGAAGTCGCACAGCTCCTGCGCCAGGGCCCGGTGCTCCTGCTCGCTCACCCGTCCCACGCACGGTGCGGAGCACTTGTCGATGTAGCCCAGCAGGCAGGGTCGGCCGGACTGCTCGGCACGCTTGAAGACGCCCTTGCTGCACGTGCGCACCGGGAAGACGCGCAGCAGCAGGTCGAGCGTCTCCCGGATCGCCCACGCGTGTGTGTAGGGACCGAAGTAGCGCGTCCCCTTGCGCTTGGCACCGCGCAGGACCTGGGCCCGGGGAAACTCCTCACCCATCGTCACCGCGAGATAGGGATAGGACTTGTCGTCGCGGTACTTGACGTTGAATCGCGGGTCGTACTCCTTGATCCACGCGTACTCCAGCTGCAGGGCCTCGACCTCGGTGGAGACCACCGTCCACTCCACGCTCGCACCGGTGCGCACCATCCGGGAGGTCCTGGGATGGAGTGCGGAAATGTCCTGGAAGTACGAAGACAGACGTGAGCGCAGCGACTTGGCCTTGCCGACGTAGATGACCCGGCCGTGCTCGTCGCGGAATCGATAGACACCGGGGTCTGTCGGGATCGATCCCGGAGCGGGTCGGTAGGTTGCCGGGTCTGCCACTCTGCGAGCCTACGAGACGACCACGTCAGCGCCGTCGACGGTCGCGGTCCTCGCGGTCAGCCCCTCGGTGGCCGGTCCCTGCGCCACGGATCCGTCGGTCAGGGCGAACTGGCTGCCATGACAGGGACAGGCGATCGACTCGGTGGTGACCTTGTTGACGGCACAGCCCTGGTGGGGGCAGCGCGCGTCGAATGCCTTGAACTCGCCCGCGCTCGGCTGGGTCACCACCACCTGGCCCTGCACGAGGCCACCGCCCTCGGGGACATCGGCGACCGGGACCCGGACGCTGGAAGCTGCCTCGTCGGAAGAGTCTCCGGCCGGGCTCCCTTGGTCACCACCACAGGCGCTCAGGAGGCCCGTGCCACCCACCGCTGCCAAGGACATCGCAGAGCGTCTGGTCGTGGTCATGGGAGTCCTCCGAGACGTGGATGATGACGGGCATTGATCATCCCACGTGCACGTGCCTGCCACTCGTCTGGTGACCACTTGGTAACGAGCGAGTCACGGTCTTGCCATGTGGGACGATTCTCGGCTCTAACAGGCCTACATTCCCTCCACAGCCTGCGACACCGACGTCGCTCGCCGCGGCCGCACGGCCAGACCCCCACACAGGAGGACACGTGAACAGGCGTTCCGTCATCTCAACCGGTGCGACGCTCCTCGTCGCATCCATGGCATTGACCGCATGCGGAACCCGCGGGGGTGACAGCGGCAGCTCTGGCGACGGAGGCGACAGCGGCGACAAGGTCGTCAAGATCGGCGTCATCTCGCCCCTCTCCGGGGACCTCTCGGCCCTGGGACTTGGTATCCAGCACTCCGTCGAGCTGGCCGCCAAGCAGGCCAACGAGTCCGGTGACCTCGGCGACTGGAAGATCGAGGTCGTCCCTGAGGACGACGAGGGCAAGCCCGAGGTCGGCAAGAACGCCGCCTCCAAGCTGGCCTCGGACAATGAGGTCATCGGTGTCGTCGGCACCCTGAACTCCTCCGTCGCCGGGCCGGTCCAGCCGATCCTCGACAAGGCGAAGATCACCATGGTCTCCCCGGCCAACACCAACCCGACGCTCACTCGCGGGGCGAAGCCTGCCGATGCCCCCGAGCGCGTCTACGACAGCTACTTCCGCACCTGCACCACGGACGACATCCAGGGTCCCTTCGCGGCGCGCTACCTGTACGAGAAGGCCGGGATCAAGGAGCTCGCGACCGTCCACGACAAGAAGACCTACGGTCAGGGTCTGGTCGACGCCTTCTCCAAGGAGTACGAGAAGCTCGGCGGCAAGATCGTCGCGGCCGAGACGATCAACCCCGATGAGGACAAGTTCTCCGCGGTCGTCTCCTCGCTGAAGGCCAAGAAGCCTCAGGCGGTCTACTACGGCGGCGAGTACCCGCAGGCTGCACCGCTGAGCCAGCAGATGAAGGCCGGTGGTCTCGACGTCCCGCTCATGGGTGGCGACGGCATCTTCTCCGGCGAGTACGTCAAGCTGGCCGGCAAGGGCTCGGCCGGCGACCTGGCCACCTCGGTCGGAGCCCCGACGGAGAGCCTGGACGCGGGCAAGACGTTCCTCGAGGACTACGAGGCCGCGGGCTACAGCGACCCCGCTGAGGCCTATGGTGCCTACGCCTACGACGCCGGAACCGCGCTCATCGAGGCGATGAAGGTCTCGCTCAAGGACGCCGAGACGGTGGAGGATGCTCGCCAAGGCACCATCGACGCCATGAAGGACGTCTCCTTCGACGGTGTCACGGGCAAGGTCGCCTTCGACGAGTACGGCGACACCACCACGCGCATCCTCACCGTGTACGAGGTCAAGGCCGACGAGTGGGCGGACGTCAACACCGAAGAGTTCAAGTGATCCACCTGATCTGACCGCCAGGTCGGACCGAGCGTTGGGGGGGGGGGGGGGGGGGGCGCCCCCCCCCCCCCCCCCCCCCCCCCAACAAGCCACCCCAGCCCCACCACGAGACACA